>NZ_JASKLM010000071.1:0-5964 GCF_030153625.1 Pyrococcus sp.
TATAATTTTGTCAGAATTCATTCTAGTTTTGGTGATCCGCCTGGTGATGTTACTGAATGGCTTCAGGAGGTGATGCCCCAGTTATCCTAACAGTATCAATTCAGCACAAAAAAATTTTTAGTTACCAAAGCTAAGTTTTTCATGGGGTGAGTGTCATGAAAGTTGTCGTGGGAATACCAAGTTACAACAATGCTGATACAATTGGCTTTGTTGTCAAGCAAGCCGCAGAAGGTCTCAAAAAGTACTTTGGAGGAGGGATTATAGTTAATGCAGATGGGGGAAGCACTGATGGAACTAGAGATGTAGTTCTCTCGACTAGCGTCCCTGAAGGCGTCGAGGTGCATAGCTTTGTCTATAAATGGCCAATCCCAGGGAAAGGGAGTGCTATGAAGGAAATTATGGAATTTGCAAGAGAAAGAGATGCAGATGCTGTAGTATTTGTGGATAGTGATTTGAGGAGCATTACTCCTGAGTGGATCTACAAATTTGCAAAACCGATTGAAGAAGGGTATGATTTTGTGGCTCCTCTCTATCTAAGACATAAATGGGATGGAACTATAACAAATAACATAGCCTATCCAATGACAGCTTCGCTGTATGGGTTTGACATCAGACAGCCAATAGGTGGGGACTTTGGAATCTCTGCAAAAATGATTGACCTTTATCTAGAAGATGAGGAAGTATGGAAGACCGATGTTGCTAGATTTGGAGTTGACATATTCCTAACAACAACGGCAATAGCCAATAAGAAGAAAGTTGTTCAAGTAAGCCTAGGAATGAAAATCCACAATCCAAAGGATCCTGCCTCATCTTTGGGCCCAATGTTCAATCAGGTAGTGGGAACACTTTACATGCTAATGAAGAAATATGAGAACATTTGGAAGAATGTCAAAGAAATTAAACCTGTTGAGACATGGGGAGAAGAAGTTTCTGGGGAGCCAGAGGAAGTTAAAGTCAATCTTGAGCTGCTAAAGCAGAGGGCTAGGGAATTGTTCTATAAAGAGAAAGAAATTTTGAAAAAAGCATTGGCTCCAGAAACATATTTCGGAGTGGAAAAGGTTCTTGAGAGTTTTGACTTCCCAGATGAACTATGGGCTAAAGTGCTGTTTGATGGGGCTGTCGCATATAAATTGGGAATATTGAAGAATGCTGAACCGTTAATTCCTCTTTACTTTGCAAAGACAGCAGACTTTGTAATAAAGACTATGGACATGCCAACAGTAGAAGCAGAAAAATTAGTAAGAAGGAGGGCAAAGGTGTTCTTGGAGCAGAAGGATTACCTAATTGAGAGATGGTTTGGTCATTCGAGATGATATCCCTCCGCTTCATACAACATTTTCAATATTCTGTCTCCTTCCTCATGTTTCTTAATGATTTTCTCCGCTAGATCAATTACCTCCAGAAATCTGTTGTGCATCATTAGAAACTCAATAGCATCTAGAGCTTTTAGGTATTCAAGGCTTTTCTCCTTTGCTGCAAGATATTTCACTATTGCCATCCTTATTCTTGCCCTGAAGTATACTTTCCCTTCGCTTTCGTATAAGGCCTCTTTGTATGCTTTCATAGCATTTTCGAACCTTCCTATCCCTATTAGCGCTTCTGCAAGTTCCATGAGCTTGTCTCCTGCATCTCTATACCTTTCTGTTGCCCTGAGAGTGTCTATTACTTGGTTTAAGATTTTCACTAAATTTATTCCAATAAGGTTAGCTCTGTTAAAGTTTCTAGCTAGGAGGTATGCATATTGGGCTCTTAGTAATAGGGTCGCCATAGTTTCTAAGTCTCCTTCTGCATATGCAAGCTTACTAGCTTTCTCATAGTGTTTTCCTGCTGTCTCCATTAGCTCAGTATATCTCTCGTCGTATCCAAAAATGCTCTTTATGTAATTTCCAACCTTTTCGAAGGTTTCCCCACTCTTTACATAATCTTCATTTGCCACGGCCTCTTCCGCTATCCTGCTGAAAATTTCTACGAGTCTACTTGCTATTTTCTTAACTCCTTCCTTATCTCCCAAGAGATCATAGTATCTGTATGAGGCCTCATAAGCTACAATTGCAGATTCTATCTCTTCTGCTTCCTCATAATTAGCTCCTAAATCGGCGTATAGGTTTGCAAACTCCGTGGCATACTTTCTGACGTGCTCTTTATCTTCTAGGAAGGTAAATGCTTCAATAACATTTAGACTTAACCCAGTTAGTCTCTCTAAGCTTACCTCTGAACGATCTAACTCCCTCTCTAAGAGTTTCACATAGAGGTATGCTGCTCTCACCATTAAAGGTCTTGCCTGCTTTTTAAGTCCAAAATTGTGTGTCAAAAGGAGAGCAGCTTCTTTGTAGAGGGTAGCAGCTTCCCTGGGTTTTCCACTCTCTTCATACTTTTTTGCAGCTCTAACTAGGAGTGTGATACCATCTTTGATTTTACCCTCTTTTAATAGCTTTCTAGCTTCTCTCTCAATTTCCTCAGGAGGAGAAAACATTGGATCTATCTCCAAATCCCCACCCTCCTTTATAGTTTGGATAAATAAAAATGTTATTTAAGTCTTTCCAGAATTCCAAGTGGATAAAAGGAGAGTGATGCTTTGGCTTGTACCTCTTCCATCCCAATTGCTATCCCCAAGCTGATCAATTCTTTTACTCCTCTGACTTGAAATTTTCCCTTAGCTGAGGAAGAAATAAATCGTGGAACCTTATATTTATTTACGAGTGTCCATGCCTTTCTCATGAATTTTAATGCATTTGCCCTCTCATATGGATTTTGATGTAAAAGAGGCCTTAGAGAGAATCCCAGGGCCACCCCTCTCTTATTCATCATCCTAGCCAAGACATGGTCAATGCCTTGATCCTTCCTATTTGCCCAGGGGGATATAACTGCGTCTACACCTCTCTCGATGGAATACCTCACAACTCTGAGATCGCTGCTTTCCACGTAGATTAGATAATTTTGTTTAAATCTCTGAACAGCCTCTTTTACGAGAGAAGGCTTTGGATTAATTAAAGTAATCGCAACATTTCCGTATTCTTTCTTAATTTCTTTAAGTCTCTCTTTATCTAAAACTCCTGGAGGGATTTCATACGAAAAAACAACATCATCGAACCACTCCTCAGCAAGTTCATAAGCTTCTCTGCTTCTAATGTCCATCTCTACAAACTTCACTCCATTTCTCCCTCCAGCCATTTCTTCACTGCTTCAACAACGCTTTCCTTCCTCATTGGAAATGCTTTGACCTTAATTCTTAAATGAATAACATCCTCTCCTTCACTGACCTTTACCTCTCCCAAATAGGCCTTTTGCTTATCGAACCTAATGTAGAATGTTCCAGTTTCGTCTACTTTTTCCTCTATGTGCTCTAACAAGTATTTCTTGTCTTCTTCGCTTAGGAGGTTCCTAAGATTTTCGAGAAATTTTCTTATATTTCTTGAATGCTTAAGCTCAGCATCAAGAACCAATATGGGGTTTCCGAAATAACCTTCAGTTTCTATAATTTCAAACTCTACATCCTTTGGCGATATATCTTCGGGGAATAAGGTTTCCAATGCTTCAAGAACTTTCTCTGGATCCTCAGTTGCGTGGATGAATGTTCTAATCCTAATGTTATGAGCTTGCAACCGCCCTTTCATTGTCATCCCCTAGAATAAATTTGGAATTTGAAGATTAAAAAGTTTAGTCTACTATCTCGCCAAGAAGATAAGTGGAAGTGGCTCCATTTACCTTTGCCCTAGCGAATTCTCCTTTTTCTCCTCTTGGGATTATTATGTGCTTGTAATTCATCGTTACGGCATCAACATTTCCTTTCTTTCCTTCTCCATGAACGAGAATGTCGACTTTCCTACCTACGTATCTCTGGTTGATTTCATAGCTTATCTGAAGTCTCACCCTGTGCATAATTCTTGACCTCTCCTTGACGACCCATCCTGGGAGTTGCTTCCACTTAGCTGCAATTGTCCCAGGTCTTGGGGAATAGCGAGATACATTTACTTTATCGGGCTTTATCCTCTTGATTAGCTCTAAACTTCTTTGAAATGCTTCTTCACTTTCTCCTGGGAAACCAACTATTATGTCCGTATGTAAATTTAGATCTGGAAACTCTCTTCTGAAAGCGTTAACTATTTCCTCAAATTCTTCCACTGTGTATGTTCTCCCCATTCTTCTCAAAATTTCGTTATCTCCACTCTGAACTGGCAAATGAAGGAACTTGTAAACTTTTTCATCCTTGTATGCTTCTATAAGCTCGTCTAGGAACTTCAATACATGATTTGGATTCATCATTCCAACCCTAATCCTAAATTCGCCTTCTATTGCTGTAATTTCATCTAATAACTTTGCTAGGTTAGTTCCTATGTCGAATCCGTAGCATCCCGTATCCTCCGCTGAAAGCCAAATTTCTTTGTACCCTTGTCTAATGGCCCACTTTACCCATTCAACAATCTTCTCTGGAGAGTAGCTTTTGAGGACTCCTCTAGCTGATCTAGTGGCACAGTAGGTACAACCATTTAAACACCCTTCAGCAATTGGGAGAATAAAGTGAACTCCTCTCGGGCTTAACCTGGGAAAATCTAGCTTATCAAGATTTCTCTTTCTCCAGTCAGGGACACTTATGAGCTTCTCACCTCTTAAGGCATATTCCACTGCTTGAACTATTCTGTCTATGCTTTTAACTCCCAAAACTGCTGACACTCTCTCATCAATAGCATCGGGATTAACGTGAGGAAGGCATCCTGTAACTATAACTTTCTTTCCCCTATCTAATAACTCTCTTATTCTCCTCGCAATCTTTACTTCTGTGGGATCTTTTACGGCACATGAATTAACAACAACAATGTCAGCATTTTCTTCTCCTTCTACTATCTCATAACCTGAAGACAAAAGTAGGCCTGCCATAATCTCTCCATCTGCTCTATTTCTCGCACATCCATAGTTCTCAATGTATACTTTTGTCATCGCACCTTCATATTCAAGGGATTTTAAGTAATTTTCTCTTATGCTCTATAACCTTTGGTTTACAATATCTTTATAAACACTCAATGTTCACAACATTTGAGTATGTTCAAAAATGTTCACGTGATCGGAGGTGTTCATCATGTATAAAATCCTCGAGAAAAAGGAAATCGCAATGAGAAATACCTGGTATAAAGTTTACGCACCTCACGTAGCTAAAAAAGTTCAGCCAGGACAGTTCGTCATAGTTAGAGCCTTTCCGAACGGAGAAAGAATTCCTTTGACTCCTGTAATGTGGGATAGAGAAGAGGGGTGGATAGTTCTAATAGTATTTACAAGAGGAAAGACAACAATGAGGATGGCAGTGGAGCTTAAGGAAGGGGATTCACTGTTAAACGTAGCGGGACCACTAGGGACGCCAGTTCCTATGGAAAAGTTTGGAAAAATACTTGCAATAGGTGCTTATACTGGAATAGTGGAAGTGTATCCAATTGCAAAAGCCTGGCAGGAAATAGGAAATGACGTAACAACACTTCACGTAACTTTCGAGCCAATGGTAATTCTCAAGGAAGAACTTGAGAAGGCAGTAACCAGGCACATTGTAGAACCTGTCCCATTGAATCCAAATCAGGACTTCTTAGCTAACATGAAAAACGTGTCTCAAAGACTCAAAGAAAAGGTTAGAGAGCTTTTAGAAAGTGAAGACTGGGATTTAGTATTTATGGTCGGCCCAGTTGGAGACCAAAAGCAGGTATTTGAAGTTGTAAAAGAGTATGGTGTCCCAATGAAGGTTGACCTCCATCCCATCATGGTTGATGGGACTGGGATGTGTGGGGCTTGTAGGGTTACAGTTGGTGGTGAAGTCAAATTCGCATGCGTAGACGGCCCAGAATTCGACGCATATCAAGTAGATTGGGATGAGCTGATTCACAGAGTGGGGTTCTATGCCAAGTTGGAAAAATTAGCTCTGGAGAAATATATGGAAGAGCTTAAGGCTAAGGGGGTGATTTGAATGCCTAGGCTTATTAAAGA
>NZ_JASKLM010000072.1:0-5946 GCF_030153625.1 Pyrococcus sp.
AACTTATAAACATTACTGACAAAATTTTGACAAAACAACAACACCTTCTTTTAGTGAAATTTTTGTTGTGCTGATTAAGAGGTTTAAGACTGGAATCACCCAATATAACCTTTTGGTACTAGTGTAGTAAATTGGCTGCTATGTATCTTGTCAAAGTGACAAAATTATCCTAGAAAATTTTTTAATTTTACTAGTTTTTTTAAAGCATTAGGCATTTGTATAGGAGGTGTACCCCATGGAAAGTCAACACAAGTATGGAGTGTTTTATAGATGGCTCCTCCCGGCTATAATTTTCCAGTCAGTCTTTATGGGGGGAGGATTCACAACAGGTAGGGAAGTCATGGAGTACGCAGGAAAGCACGGGGTTCATGGTATATACTCAGTAATTGTTGCAACAATATTCTTCTTTATATCTGCAGCTCTATCCTACGAATTGGCTAGGGTTTTCAAGGCATTTGACTATAGGACATGGATAAAACAAGTGCTTTGGAAATTCTGGCCAATCTTCGATATTGCATACATTATACTGGCGATTATAGTGATTGCAGTAGTAGGTTCTGCTGCGGCAAGTATCCTAGAGGATATGTTTAATCTCCCATACATGATTGGGGCGATAGTTATAATTTCAACTGTAGGATTACTTCATTTCTATGGAAGAAAGGCTATTGAAGGATTTGAAACCGCTGGAACAATAGTGTTATACTTAATGTATGTTATATTGTGGGGAGTAACCCTAAAAGCTGCATGGGGAAACATCAATCTAGCGTTTGCTCAAAACCTTCAATCAGGAAGTGTTGGGGATGCAATTGTTGGTGGGTTTAAGTACTTCCTATACAACATGGTGGTTGTTCCAGCAGTTCTCTTCACCTTGGACAGGCTGGAAGAAAGAAAGGACTCAATAATATCAGGATTTAACTCCGCCCTCTTTGTCGGAATAGCGTTCTTCCTGACCTGGCTGAGCCTTTTGGGGTTCTACACAAATCCAGAAGTTGTAAACGCCTCAGTGCCATGGTACGAAATTATGAAGATAGTTGGAGCAACCTGGCTCCGGGGCTTTTACGTATTTGCAGTATTTTGGACGCTAGTTGAAACGGGCACCGGAATGATACACTCAATAGTGAGGAGAATCGAAGTTCAATTGGAAGAAAGTAAAGAGACAAAGTTAAGCAGAAAACAGGAAGCGCTGCTCGCCACAGTTATAATCTTCGTCGCAATAGCAATGGCAAAATTCGGCATCATTGCGTTGGTGGCTAAGGGATATGGAACTTTAGCATGGGTATTCTTCATAGTGCTCTTTATACCACTGGTTACAGTGGGAGTCATTAGAATTCTGAACCCAGAGTGGAAGAAGGAGTTTTGGGAGAAAGCCTAGCGCTTTTTCCTTTTGTTTTATATGATGAATCTGTGATCTTGGAGGTGTAGAAAATGAAATGGGATGAAATTAAAAAATATACCAGTAAGAGAATTGACAAAAGCTTAGAAATTGCTGAGCTCGATGAGAAATACGTTCCAAAAGCCTCTGGGTTAAAATACTATCCCTTAGCCGTTGCAAAAGCTGAGGGTTCCAAAGTGTGGGACGTTGATGGGAATGAATACATAGATTTCTTAACCAGTGCTGCCGTCTATAACATTGGTCACAGGCATCCGAAAGTCGTTAAAGCAATTAAAGAGCAAGTTGACAGGGTTTTGAACTATACCATAGCGTACCTTTACGAGGAAGCACCCGTAAAACTAGCCAAAATGCTAACCGAAATAACCCCAGGAAGCTTTAAGAAGAAAGTTACATTCGGATTTTCCGGTTCTGATAGTGTTGATTCCTCAATAAAGGCGGCGAGGGTTTATACAAAGAGGGAGCACATCATTTCATTCCTACACTCTTACCATGGCATGACTTACGGAGCACTTTCGGTCACGGGGATTGTTGATCCCAGTGAAAAAGAGACAATTCGTCCGATAAAAGGGGTTCATTTTGTCGAGTATCCCGACCCTTACAGAAACCCGTGGGGAATCGACGGTTACGAAAACCCCTCAGAGCTTTCAAACCGTGCTTTGGATGAGATTGAAAAGAAAGTTAAAGAACTCAATGAGAATGTTGCTGGAGTTATAGTAGAACCAATTCAAGGGGATGCAGGTGTAGTTGTGCCCCCGGAAGAGTTCATGAAGGGGCTCAGAGAATTAGCGGAAGAGTATGGGATAGTGTTTATTGATGAAGAAGTCCAAGCAGGAATGGGGAGAACTGGAAAGTGGTGGGCTATCGAGCACTTTAACGTTGTTCCAGATATTATAGCGAGTGCAAAAGCTCTTGGTGGAGGAATGCCAATTTCCGCAACAATTGGAAGAGCTGAAATCATGAATAGCGTGCCAGTACCCTTATTTGTGTTCACTCATCTTGGTCATGTTGTAAATGCAAGTGCTGCTATAGCTACGATTGAGGCTATTAAAGAAGAAAAGCTTGTAGAGAGAGCAGAAAAGCTTGGAAAGCACATTGTCAAGAGATTTAAAGAGCTAGAAGAACAGTACGAGTTGATAGGGGACGTTAGAGGAAAGGGACTTTTGATCGGCATTGAGATTGTAAAAGACAGAAGAACAAGGGAGCCAGATAGAACTACGGCGTTGAAAATTTGCTGGAGGGCTTGGGAGAAAGGATTAATCTTAATAACGTTTGGAAAACACGGTAATGTTCTAAGAATTGCACCTCCTCTAAATATTCCACAAGAAGACCTAGACAAAGGGCTAGATATCATTGAAGATGCTATAAAAGACGTTCTATCTGGGAAAGTTCCTACCGATGTTGTTAAGTTTTTGAGGGGATGGTGATGGGAGTACTTTATCTTTAACTTTTTAGTCCTTTAGTGTCCAGGCAGGGAATTACTCAAAAATAAAGGGAGGTAGTAGCTCATGAGATATGTTATTGAGTTTATAGTTAATGACACGAAAGTTAGTCAGGAAGAATTACAAGTAATGGCTGAAGGGTTAGTTAAAAACTTCAAAAAGAGGTACAAGCACGTAGGCGTAAGAATCTTGCCCCACTTTAGTGAAACAGGATTTCACATAGGATGGAAACTAATACTAATAACAGTAGACTTCAGTCCAAGCTAATTGCTTGGAGAGGATACAAATGAGTTTTAAAGGAAAATTTAGAAAAAGTCTTTTTGAGTTCAAGAAAGAAAGCTACGTCAAAGGGACTATTCCCAAAGACATTTTGGATTGTTCCCTTGGAACAAATCCTTTTGGATTTCCTAAAGAAATCCTAAAAGAAATAGAGCTGGAGAGTCTTCTTGACTTTTCGAAATACCCTTCCCCCTATAATGATCGCTTGAGGGAAAAGCTTGTCGAGTACTGGGAAGGGACTTTTGGTGAGGATGAAGTGTTCATTGGAACTGGGTCTATGGGATGTTTAGAAAAGATAAACAAGTTCGCAATATCTGAAGGTTCCCATGTGTTGGGTTATGCCCCACAGTTTCAAGAGTACATAACTCAAGTTAGGGTTATGGGTGGAGTTTATGAATATGTTGCCCTTAAAGAGGAAAACGACTTTGAATTCGTTCCGGAGGAGTTTATGGAAAGAATAAGGGAGGAACACGTACTTGTATACATAGACAATCCTAACAATCCTACTGGGCAAGTGATTTCGCTAGATGTTATTGAGGAGATAGTAAAGAAGGCTGCAAGCAAAGAGGTTATCGTGATTGTTGATGAGGCTTATGGTGACTTTATGGGTAAAAAGAACTCGGCAATAAATTTAGATTATCCAAACCTTATAGTAGTAAGGTCGTTCTCGAAGGGCTTCGGCTTGGCAAACCTCAGAGTAGGTTATGTTG
The DNA here is from genome assembly GCF_030153625.1 of Pyrococcus sp. NCBI lineage: Archaea > Methanobacteriati > Methanobacteriota > Thermococci > Thermococcales > Thermococcaceae > Pyrococcus > Pyrococcus sp. The sequence goes on from NZ_JASKLM010000072.1 coordinate 3,822, forward strand.
TAATAAAAGGAGGAGAGATCAGAGAGCTGTACTCTAAGGTGACCTTGCCGTTTCAGGTTAGTACTCTGGCAGAGGAGATAGCAGTGAAAGTTCTAGAGCACTCGGAGTTCCTTAAAGACAACATAGAAAAGATTTCAAAGGAAAAGAAAAAGATAGTTAGTCATTTGAAAGAATTGGGCTTCAAGGTCGCAAAAACTGACATGACCATTCCAATTTTACTTGCTGGTAAAAAGGGCTTCAACACCTACAACTACCTGCTTCGGAAGGGAATTTTGACTGTGAACGGGGCAGATTTTCTTGGGCTGGATTCTTCGTACGTTAGAATAAGAGTTCCAGCAAAGGCAGATGAACTTGTGAAAAGGTTATGCTAAAAAGGAAAAGAATTCAGGAAGAGACTTTTCTTAATACTTTTCCTCCTCTTTCTCTTGTTAACTCTCCCTCTTCAATACTAATTACTCCATTAACTATCACGTATTCAATCCCCTCTGGTTTTTCTCTTGAATTTTGGTAAGTCGCTTTATCTCTGATTTTCTTAGGATCAAATATCACTATATCAGCCCACATTCCTTCCTTAATAACCCCCCTATCTTTCAACCCCAGCCTCTGTGCTGGAAATGATGTCATTTTTCTAACAGCTTCCTCAATGGTCATTAGCTTTTTATCCCTAGCATAAACTCCGAGAACCCTCGGAAAAGTACCATACGCTCTAGGATGTGGGAAGCCAACTCCCGTATCAAGTCCATCAGTCCCAACCATAACGTAAGGATGGGCAATTATTCTTTCAACATCTCCTTCATCCATCATGAAGACTATCATTTCAGCACTAGTGCCGTCTTTAGCAATTATGTCAAACACCACATCGTAGGGATCTTTGTTCCACTCTTTTGAAATCTCTAAAATGTTCTTTCCTTCAAATTCAGGAAAACTTGGAGAGTACACTAAGACTATGTTTTCCCATCCTGTTTGCTTGACGAAGTTTTGCCAATCCGATCTTTCTTCTATAAACTTTCTCATTTGTTCCCTAGTTCTAGTATCTTTACACCGCTCTTTCAGTTTTTCTTCCCCACCTTCATGAGCCCACGGAGGTAATACAGAAGCAAGGTATGTACTCCCAGCAGTGTAGGGGTACGCATCTGCTGTAACATCGATCCCTTCCTCTCTAGCTTGCTCAATTAGATTTAAAGTATCTTTGCTTCTTCCCCAGTTGGCTTTTCCCGCGACTTTGTGGTGAGATATGTGAACAGGGACCCCTGCCTCTTTTCCGATTCTTATAGTTTCCTTGATTGATTCTATTACTCCATCTGATTCATTTCTCATATGTGTTGCATAATACCCCCTATACTCTGCGACAACTTTTGAAAGTTCTATCAATTCTTCTGTTTTTGAATATACTCCTGGAGGATATATCAAGCCTGTGGACATACCAAAGGCACCGTCTTTCATAGCCTGCCCTAGTAGCTTCTTCATTTCTTCGATTTCTTCTGTAGTTGGGTCCCTATTTTCCATTCCCATCACTGCTATCCTCAAAGTACCATGACCAACAAGGCCTGCAACATTAGTGCCTAAGCTCCCAAGCTCCTCCAAACTTTTCAGAAATTCTCCATAAGAACTCCACTTAAAATCAATATCTTTTCCGAGGATTCCAGTATAGGCTTTTAGAATTTCTAAAGTATCTTTACTTATGGGAGCTGGACTAAGTCCACAATTTCCAGTAACGACTGTAGTTACGCCTTGTTGAAGCTTTGGTTTATTATATAAGTCTTTGAAGAATATCAGGTCATCGTGAGAGTGCATATCTATGAAGCTTGGTGTCACTATTAATCCTTTGGCGTTTGTTACTTTGTCTGCGGTTTTTTCATCAATCTTGCCTATTTTTGCTATTTTTCCATCTTTTATACCAATGTCTGCTCTAAACCATGGGTTCCCAGTTCCATCGACAACCTTACCATCCTTAATAACTAAGTCAAAAAATTCTTGTTTCATATCTATCCCCTTTCAAATTGTTGTCTTATATTCATAAGGATAGCGGGCGTGTTTATAGTAACCTTTATTAGGGTTTTTGCTGAATTCTTTCAGGTGGTTGTCGTGATCCCCAGATGGGATCACAGACTCAAAGACCCTGAAA
>NZ_JASKLM010000073.1:0-5934 GCF_030153625.1 Pyrococcus sp.
GTATAATTTTGTTAGGTTTCATTCTCGGTTTGGTTGTCCGCCTGGTGATGTGACTGAGTGGCTTCAAGAGGTGATGCCCCAGTTATCCTGACAGTATCAGAGCATAAATTAAATTTATAAAATTAATCAGGAATACCATTAGTACATGAGAATCAACCCGTATAGTACCCTTTCGTTGAAATTGATATCTGTAATTGAAGTAAGTTCAATACCTATCGCATCGATGCTCGGTCTAACAAGATGGGGGGCTACACATACTCTGCTCTTCTCAAATGAGCATTCTTCGCAAAGGTTACAATTCCCAGGAAATAAAGCCAGGGCATAGTAGTATCCCTCCCTAAACAGTTCTTTTTCCTTATTTAACAGCCATCTAAGAACTTCTCTCTTTTCGTTTTCAAAGTGTTCTGTATCAATTTCAAACTTAACTAATAACGCTTTCTCATAGCTCGAAACTAGTGCTTTCCCCTCCTTCCACTCAGGAACATGTGGGGGGCAACTCGGTCTCTTTCCATACATTGGACATGTTCTGCATTTCCAAACAGGTCTTGGTGACACTTTGATGTCTTTGGCATTTATCTCTTTGATCCATAACACCTTCATGTTCAATTTTTGGGAGACAATGATTTTAAAGGGTATTTAATGAGATTAAAAGTGGTGGTTTCCATGATTGAAGTTGGAGAATACAAAATTAAGGAAGGTTTGTACTATACAAAGGAGCATGAATGGGTTCAGGTCTTAGAAGACGGAACTGTTTTAGTTGGTATAACTGACTATGCTCAAAAAGAGTTAGGAGACCTGGCCTATGTTGAACTTCCCGAAGTGGGAAAGGTCGTAGAGAAGGGAGATGTCCTTTGTGAAGTTGAGAGCGTTAAAGCCGTTAGTGAAGTCTATGCTCCCGTAAGTGGGGAAGTAATAGAAGTGAATGAAGAACTTGCAGATAGTCCAGAGAAAATAAATGAAGATCCCTATGAAGCTTGGATAGCCAAGATTAAGCCAAAGAACTTAGAAGAAGAGCTTAAAGAGTTAATGGATGCAAAAGCCTACGCAGAATACTTAAAGACCCTCTAAAGTATCTTTCCTTCCATTTTCATTCTTACCAGCTTTGTGACGTAACCTGCTATCCTGTTTCTTATCTTTTTGCTTGTTACGTTAGTTAATTCCTGAACTTTCTTCTTGTTGTGCTCAAAATCAGTTGTGAATTCATTTGGATACTTGTTAACTAGCTCTCTAGCTACCCTCTTAATGAAACCTTGCCTGATCTTCCCCATTTTTCCTCACCTCCCTTTTTATCCAGTTACCGCTTAACCGTAGCGGTTTTAAACTTTTACCCCTATCCGGCATGTGATGATGGACTTACACACTCACACAATTTATTCAGATGGAATCGGGAGTGTAATTGATAATGTAAACATGGCTGAAATTAGGGGGTTAAGACTTCTTGGAATATCTGATCATATTCACTTCTTTACTCCCTCAAAGTTCCTTAAATATGTTAACGAAGTGCGCTCCATAGGGAGGGAGGCGGAAATACCAGTTCTTGTGGGAATTGAGGCAAACATTACTGAAAATGGACCTGATGTAACTGAAGACTTTGCTAAGCATTTAGACTACGTTATTGCAAGTGTTCATGATTGGTTTGGAGAGGGGGAAGTATACAGGTACATTGAAAGGATAAAGTTGGCTCTTATGGACGAAAATGTAACAATAATTGGCCATTTTGGCAATGTTTTTCCTTGGATAGGCTACCCTACTGAAGAACAAATTAAAGAAGTTTTAGACGTGGCAGAGGAATATGGGAAAGCTTTTGAGATAAGCTCAAGGTATAGGGTTCCTGACTTAGAGTTTGTAAAAATGTGTATAAAAAGAGGAATAAAACTTGTTTTTGCTAGTGATGCTCATAGACCTGAAGACGTAGGAAGAGTAGACTGGAGCATTAAAGTCTTTGAAAAAGCAGGAGGGAAAAAAGAAGATTTGTTGTTCTCAGAGATGATCTAGCACGTTCTTTGCTATATCTCCAACTTTTACCCACTTCAAGCCCTCAAAGGGTAGAATTACCTTGTCCTCTACGCTAACCAGTTTTTCTACATCCCCTCTAAATTCCGAAAGCTTAAGCTTCTGAATTAATAGGAGGGCAAAGGCTATTTCTTGCTTTCCTCCCTCTCTTAATAGTCTTGAGATTTCCTCTCTGAAAATTTCCTTGAACTGCTCTCCCATGTTTTCTGCTATTGCCATAGCAAATGTCATGGCATTTTCCTTTATGTACTGATTAGTATGCAGAATGAAGCTGAGAACCTTCTTCACTAATTTTTCGTCAATATTTATGTTCGGGTTTTCTTTATAAACTGATGTCAAAATTAAAAGGGCATCCCCCACTATTCCAGGGTTTTTGTCATCAAGGAGTTCAATTATATGATTAAGTGTTTTCTTGTCAGACTTTGCCTTTTCTAGTACTTCTTCAAACTTTCCCTCTTCAAGGAGTTTCTTGATTTTATCTTTCCCACCCCTAAATTGAAAAAGTGGCATGGCAGTCACCTTATGGATATTTACTGTTTTTTTCTGTTTTAAGTTTTAGTCAAGCATCCCAAGGACCTTGTCAATTTCGTTGGCAATTTCTACATCAAACAGGTGAAGAGTAGGAAGCGTCCAGTGAAGGCGATAGTTGTGAGTTTTATTTTCTTCTCCAAAGTACTGGAATACAAATCTTCCAAACCCCATGATATCTCTGTGGATATCTCTTACTTCTCTGAGAACCCTCCTCACTTTGGGTGGGTATTCCTCGTATGGCAGGGGTATGGACTTTATGAAGACAGTATCCTTGTAAAAGTCCGTTGTAAGTCCTACGGCCCTCACATGTTTTAAAAGTTGGTTTAGCTTTTCCTTTTCCCATAATCTCTTTAAGATTATTCTTGGGTCTTCCTTTGCTAGTGGATATACTGTATCTTCTTCTTCCAGCCAGAACTCTAAATAAGGTTGTCCTCTTTCAATTACAATCCTTGCAAGCAATCTTGCATTTTCAGGAATTTCTTTTTCTGTTTTTTCAATATGATAAGTTTTTCCTTGCAGTGAGTATGTTTCACCCTCTTCTCTTTCTCCTGTTCTAGAAACAAAATATGCTCTTTCTCCTTCAATTGTTCCGAGGTGTAAATCATATCCCCAAGCCTTTAGGTCTTTCATTCTAAACCTTCTTTCCGAGGGCACTACTCCTGGGTTTTCAATAATGTAATATCCTTCCAACATTTTTTCTTCACCATTTGTTATTAAATTCTTTTACCTTTTTAAATCATTTGGTGAGAAAAGTATTTATTCCACTTCCCATATGGTCTTCCATGAACTCTATTATAGTTCGATATGGGGAGATGGGAACAAAATCAAGGCAAACTAGAAAATGGTTTGAGAGAATACTTGTGAACAACATTAGTGAGGCCCTAGTAAGTGAGGGAATTGAATACAAAGAAGTATTCTCGAAGCATGGGAGGGTTATTGTTAGGCTAAACGAGGTTGAGAAAGCAAAAGAAGTTCTTCCCAGGGTTTTTGGAATAGTATCCATTTCACCAGCTATGGAGGTTGAAGCTTCTCTGGATAAGATTAACAAAACAGCTCTAAAGTTATTTAGAAAGAAAAAGAGAGAGCTTGGAATTGAGAAGCCTAAATTTAGAGTCACTGCTAGGCGAATAACAAAGGAGTTTCCACTAAATAGTATTGAACTTCAGGCAAAGGTTGGTGAATTTATTTTGGAATCTGAAGATGGAGAGGTAGATTTGACCAATTATGACATTGAGGTGGGAATTGAACTAATGGAGGGGAAGGCATACATCTACACCGAAAAAATCTATGGATGGGGAGGTTTGCCTATAGGAACCCAGGGTAAGATGGTGGGAATTTTGGATAGTATTGAGGCCGGAGTGGCGATATTCTTAATGATGAAGAGGGGAGTCGAAGTTATTCCCGTTTATGTAGAAGGCCAAGGCGATGAAGATCTTGTGAGAACCCTTTGGAGAAATCTCAAAAAGTACAGCTACGGAGCTAAGGTAAGATTCACTGTTGTAAAAAATTTCGAAAGTATTAACGATATCATTAGACATTTTGGGGCAAAAGGAGTCATTAGAGGAATTAGAAAAGAAGTAATTGACAGAGAGATAGAAGAGATAATCAGGAGAGATGCAGAACTTTTCATTGTTCCAGTGTATTATCCAGTAATTGCAATCCCTGACGAAATATTTGAGAAAGTTAGAAATGCAATTTACCCTTGATACTCTTCTTCAAAGGTTATTCCTCCTCCCTCCCTTCCGTTGTGGAGCTCTTTAATTTCAAATAACTTTAAGGGAACTTTCTTTAAGGCCTTACCAACAACAGCCTTGGCTATTCTCTCTGCATGCTCAAGGCTTTGCGCATTGAACACCTTGAGAGTCAGATATATTCCCACAAGCCCTACATTGCCCACAACAAACGCACTCTCGAAGTGGGCTCCACAAACGGGGCATTGGGAATAGCCTAACTCCACCCTTACAAAATCTAGCTTTTCTCTCTCCAAAGCGCTCACGACTTTATTCACAGCCTTTTCTATTGCCTCTTCAACACTCTCAACATCCTTCACAACAATTGGTGCTTCTAACACCACTATGTAATCTCCCATCTCCCCCACCTCACCCAAATGCAAATAGCCTGTTGTCCTCTCCTCTAAAAACACCCAGTCTCACTCCAGCATCTATAAACCCATGGGCGTAATTCAAAGCGGCGAATGCAGTTACATAATCCCCCTTTTTGTAGTAGTATTCGGCATCTTGGAAATAGCTTTTGGCCATCGTTAAAAAGTCTTTTGCCACTACATATAGGTGACTCCTTTCATCAACAGCAATTTCTAGTTTTTCTAAAGCTTCTCTTGTTATTTTGAAATACTTTTCAAGCTTTTCTACAGTGATCACGTTTTTTATCTCGCTCATATCACATGGTTTTGGGATAAGTCATGGTTAATAATTTAACGGTTTCCTCACCTACTTTAGCGAAAAACTTATAAACTCGCATCTTCTCATCTGAACTCGGGACTAGTGGGCCGGTAGCTTAGCCTGGTTAGAGCGGCGGACTCTTAATCCGCAGGTCGGGGGTTCAAATCCCCCCCGGCCCGCCAGCAATTGTTCTCAGGGAAGAGATATGAGAGTCAAATTGTTGCCAGAACGTGCTCTACTTCTTGGAAGGAACTTGATTATTTCTGACGTTCACTTGGGGTATGAGGAAGTGATGGTTCAGAAGGGAGATTTCATACCGAGCCTTCTTAGAGAGATTATATCAAAAATAAAGGAAATAATTGCAAGAGAAAAACCAAAGAGCTTAATTGTGGCTGGAGATCTAAAGCATTCTTTCATTCCCCTAAAAAGGGAATTTCTAGAAGTATCAGAGTTTTTAAGAGAGCTAACTCCCCTCGTTGATCTCGTCATTGTACTTGGAAATCATGACACGGGTTTAGGGTGGATTAAAGAGAAGTTTGGAGTTGAGGTAGTTGAGGAGTTTGAGCTGGGGAAATGGAAGATAGCTCATGGACATAAACCTTTTGACTTCAACAGGGCCATTATAGGACATGAGCATCCTTCAATAAGACTGAGGGATGAAGTTGGAGCCATTATTAAAGTACCTGTCTTTCTTAAGAGTGAAGATTTAATAGTTCTCCCGGCCTTTAGCCCCTGGGCTTATGGTAATGACATTTCCAGAGAAGTCATTTCTCCAGTTCTAGCTTCCCATGGAGTGGATAATATGGAAGTTATAGTGCCAATTGAAAATGAAGTATTGAATTTTGGAAAATATAGCGAACTGATGAAAGCTCTACAGAAATTATATGTGGGATAGTGGCCGGCGGCGTCCCCGGCTTCCCGCCCCCTCTCGGAGGGCAGTACAACCGGGATCGCTGGGGGGCTTAACTTCCGGGTTCGAAATGAGACCGGG
>NZ_JASKLM010000028.1:0-23764 GCF_030153625.1 Pyrococcus sp.
AACTATTTTTAATGTTAAGGAAGGTCTCAATCTTCCATCGGCCTTTCCCGAAATATTCATTAGCACTATATCCTGGGGTGGCACATCATACTTCATGTTGTATGGTATATCAATAATTAGCCCTCTAGTCGTAGATTGCACGTATTTCTGAAGTTCTTCAGGATAAATTACTTCGTGAGGGGCTTCACTAACACCACTAAATATTGAAGACCAAGTAGGTGGTACAACTTTGGGATTTTCGATCCATATGGTCTTCCACTTATCTGGTATGTTAGGTTCCGTGACGTATGGAGCAGAGACAGCAACCACTATCCAAAAGATAAGTAGAGCTAGTCCAGCAATTCCAGTTTTCTCTCTTCTGAATTCAAACCAAAAGTCTGAGAGGGATTCTTTGAGGTCTACCCATCTCATTGCAACCACCTCACATCTTTGCTGAAGCACCTACTCTTACTCTTGGATCTAGGAATCCATATGAGATGTCAGCTATTATTACTCCAGCAAGGTACAATACCACGCTGATGAAGGTTAGTCCCATTACTAGATTTATCTCCTGAGTTTCGATAGCAATCCAATAAACTCTTCCCATTCCAGGCCAGTTAAATACACTCTCCGTAATTATGGCACCACCCAGGGAACCTAAGAGCGAGAATATTGTCATTGTAACTATTGGAGGTGCCGCGGCTCTCAAACCATGTCCATAGATCACCTTCCTTTCTGGAACACCTTTTGCTCTGGCCACCATGATGAAGTCCTCTTGAAGAGTACTTATCATAATATTTCTAGTAACCCAAGCCCAGCCTCCAAAGAGCACGAATACTATTGTGGTTATTGGAAGAACCAACCTACGAGCAACGTCCAGAACATGGTCTAATCCTGTTAAATTGGGGTTTGGCATTGAATTAGATGGGAACCATCCAAGCTTAAATGCAAAGATTAGAAGCATTATCATTCCAAACCACCACATTGGAATACTCGTAGTCACTAGGGCAAGAACTGAAAGTGCCCTGTCAAACAGACTTCCGACTTTTTGAGCAGCTTTGACACCAAGCAATAGTCCCAAGATTATAACTATAATCTGGGCCGTTGTAAACAGCAGTATCGTTCTTGGGAGTGCTAAAGAAATTATTGCCTTCACATTTCTCTCGGTTCCAAAGATTGGAATTCTAGTGTTACCAAAGTCGAGAGTTATCGTTCTTTTAGCATAGTACAAGACTCTTATATGATAGGGCTGGTCTAACTTATATAGGTGTCTGTAATACTTTATTCTTTCCATTTTCCAAGCTTCCGGATCTGAAGGAGCTCTATTTTGTTGCACGAGAGATTGATATTCCGCATTCACTATTTCCTGAATTCTACTCTCCAGCTCTTTTTCTGCAACTTTAACGAAAAGTGCTGAGACTACTAGAACGACTATAGAGAGCACAATTAATGCGTTTATAGCTCTTATGAGCAGATATTTACCTAACCCCATTTTTCCATCCCCCTGCTCACTCCAGTTTTCTAACGAACATTTTTGATCATCATCTTTTTCAAACTTGTAAAACTACTTTAAATATTTTATTTCGATAAACATTTGAACGGCAAGAAAAATAAGTGGCAGCATGTTATAAATCAAAAAGAACATGCAAAAATTTTAAGAGAAAAAGGGAGAGAAAAAACTACTTCTTAAACCTTCTCAGGAGGAGTGGAACTACTGCGAGACCAACAAGTATCGCTGGTCCACAGATTCCTCCAGTCTCAGTTGGAGATTGTGTAGTAGTCGGTTGAGTCTGGGTTGGTGATGGGGTTGTGGTGGTTGTTTGAGTTGTAGTGGTCTGGGTGGTAGTAGTCTCAGTCTGGGTTGGTGTCTCTGGAGCCTCAGCAAGGTAAGCGCTCTTCATGACAATGCTGTTTCCTAGACCAACTGCTGGATCCATAACTCTGAACTTGATTCTCTTGTTGACTGGGAAGAACTCCCAAGTTTCTACTGTGAAGACTCTAAAGCTCTCGTAGATACCGAGAGCTGCACCAAGCTTAGTTAGATCCCAGTACTTAGCCTCAGAGTCTAAGGTTTGGTTGTTGTAGTTACTTGTGTAAATAAGCCATCCAATGTCATCTGCAGTCCAGTTAAGTATTGGTTCAAGCTTGTCTGGTGTGGTGTAGTACTCTAGCTCAAGCACGTCAATAGCTGCCTGAATGTCACCATTTCCAAGGTACTTGAGGACTTCTTCTACTGTTGCTCTGTATGTGTTCTCTGGGGTGAACTTCCAACCTACAAATCCTGGACCGAACCATGCAGTGGTGTAGTACTGTAGGATTCTGCTTATTGAGAAGAGAACACTTCCACTTGCTACCCATCCCTCAGTGTAGTAACCCCATTCATAGTTTGCTGGGTCTGAGAGATATACTATCTGGTTGGCAGTTCTTCTGTCGACTATCTTAACTTCAACCTCAAATCCTGCCTTCTCAAGGATTTCTGCAATGTAATAAGCTTCATCCTTTCTCTCATCTTCCTGTCTTCCAATTCCAACGATCTTAACTGGCTCTCCATTGAAGTACCACTTACCGTTAACCTTCTTGAGCTCATATCCCATGCTAGCCAACTCTTGAGCTGCTTTCTCCATCGCCTGCTCAATTAGCTGTAGAGCATACTCTTCGTCACCCTGTGCATCGATACCAAAGGCATCGACAACTGGCTGTAGCTTCTCGATTGCAACCGTATCACCGCTTGTCCATGGTGTGTACATTGGTCCACCTGAACCCTGGAGGATGTTCTGGACGATATAGTTTCTGTTGATGAGGTACTCCATTGCAAATCTAATCTCCCTAATTGCGAATGGGTTGAAGTACTTCTTGTCACCAACTGTAATCACATATGGATTATCCTTGTCGTGCACTGGGTTCCAGACCATGTCCCAGAATCCACCAATGTTAATGTACATGTCAATGTTGCTCTTCTGCTCATCACTAAGTCCAGAGAACGTGAATGATGGGAATGAGTACCATGAAACATCGTACTCTCCACTTGCTACACCAAGGATTATTGTGTTCTCGTTCTGGATACCATAAAGCTCTACAACATCGAAGTATGGCTCGAAGTTGTACATGTCCTCTGCAAACGCTGGCTTAACCCACTTGTCAAACTTGACATACCTTAGATAGAGGTTCTCAGGCTTGTAGACATCAATTAGATATGGCCCAGTTGAAATGAACATGTGGTTGTGAGTGTTTATAAAGTTGATAATGGAGTCATATTCCTTAATCTCGTCCTGCTCGTCATAGATGAAGTCCTTAATAACGTCAGGTATTGGCTTCTCATTCTTCAACTTCTCAAGCATTTCAGCAACCTTCTTAGCGTGAGAAGGTGTTAGCATATCAATCTGTTGAATGTCTTCAGTAGATTCACTGAATGAGAACAATTCTACACCTTCAGTCTGGTTGGCAAACCTAGCCCTGTTGCTCTCGGCAACAAGTTCGCTCATGGCATAAATGAGTTGCCATGGATAGCTTGCGTAGGGCGTGAAGTACCAGTATTGATACTTCTTGTAGGGTGGGAATGTGTAGGTGTAGTAGATGGTTACTACAAAGTAATTATCGTCTTCTTCCTTAACCTCAATACCGAGGAGCTTTTGCATTGCTTCTGCGCTCCAGTCAGCCTCGTTTGCATCGAAGTATGGATCTTGGTCTCCATCTTGGCTTGACCACTCCCATGACCAGTAGTAGCCGTACATTACATCAGCAACTGTGAGCTTGTGGCCATCGTGGAAGTAGATCTTTTGGCACTTGAAGGTAGCCGCGGTTGGAGCAACTTCTCCAGCATGATCAGGTTGCCACTTCTTGGTGGTTGTATTGAAGACTAAAGCAGTTTCTGGTACCTTTACATTTTCCTTACCTTCAACTAAGGTACATCTGTATGGGTGGTAGTCACCCTCAATACCCCAAACGGATGCTCCCTCATCCTGGGCCAACCCTGCAGCTCTAGTTGAATACACATCTCTGAAACCTGCTGAACTTGGGTTCCATGCACCCATAAATAGAGAACCAGTTGCTGAGTACATTGCTATCTTAAGAACCTTCTGATCCTCTGCTGCTACTGGCTTTAGAAGTGGGCTTACTAACATGCCCAAAGCAACCAATATTGTCAATATTCCAACAAGTTTTTTCCTCATTGCATATCACCTGCCAGGTATCTCAAACGTATGTCGCCTCAGTTTAAATATAGGGTTCAAGGCATAATTCTATACATCAGAATCAATATTTAAGGATTACTATCCTGAAACAAAAAACGCAAAAATATTTCTAGAAAAGAAAAAATTGGTAATATCTGAGGGACTACACTAGAAGAAACGAAGTTTCTCCGTGTAAGCAAGTTAGTAATGGATAAAAGGTCACAAAAGACTTACAAAGGATTTTATAGAACATTAGAAATTCAAAAAAAGTTTAAGAACCAAGATCTATCAAACCAAATCTTGGTGATTAGCATGGAAGTTGTCTTAGAAGGTAAATTTCTTCTGGATAAAAGAACAATTGAGGGGTATATTGGGATTGAAGATGGAAAAATATCAAAAATTTCGTTGAGGGAAATAAAAGGAGACCACAAGATAAAGGTTGATAAGGGGAAGGTAATACTCCCTGGACTTATAGATGTTCATGTTCATTTGAGAGATTTTGAGGAAAGTTATAAAGAAAGCATAGAAAGTGGAACAAAAGCAGCAGTTCATGGAGGGATTACGGTAGTATTTGACATGCCCAACACAAAGCCCCCTATAATGGATGAAAAGACTCTCAAACTTAGGGAGCATTTATTTAAAAGAAAAAGCTACGCAGACTATGCCCTCGGCTTCTTACTTGCTGGAAACAAACCTGTAGAGGCCGATTTCTATAAGATATTTATGGGTGCCTCAACGGGGGGAATTTATTCAAAGAACTTTGAAGAAGATTATATAAGAGCTCTCGACATAGTTTCAATCCATGCAGAAGACTATGAAATAATCCAAAAATATCCTGAAAGACCCCCAATAGCAGAGATAAGAGCTATAGAAAGAGTTATTGAAGCTGTAAAAACACATAAAAAACCAGCTCATATCTGCCACATTTCCACGGCCAAAGGACTTAAGCTGCTTCTTGACTCCAGACTTGAAATGCTGAGCTTCGAGGTGACTCCTCATCACTTGTTCTTAACTAGATCTGACTACGATAAAAATCCTCTCCTAAAGGTTTATCCTCCCTTAAGAAGCGAGGAAGATAGGATAGCATTATGGAAAAACATAGACAAAGTTCCAGTAATAGCTAGTGACCACGCTCCACACACATTGGAAGATAAAGAGGCGGGAGCAGCTGGATTGCCAGGTTTGGAAACAGAAGTTCCACTTCTTCTAGATGCTGTAAACAAGGGGTTGATAACCTTACAGGATATAGTAGAAAAAATGCACATTAACCCTATAAAGATATTTGGAATAGAAAACAAGGGATTTGAAAAAGGAAAAGATGCTGATTTTACAATTGTTGACATGAAAAGGGAGTGGACCATAAGGGCAGATAACCTCTACACTAAAGCTGGATGGACCCCATACGAAGGATGGAGGGTTAAGGGAAAAGTTATAATGACAATAATTAGGGGAGAAGTAGTAATGGAAGAAGATGAGATAATAGGAAAGCCCAGGGGGGAGAGAATTGTTAAGAAGGGTAAGCATAGAAGAAACTTGGGAAGTAGCGAAGAACATTAAAGCATTTAGATTAAGTGAAAAACTTGAATTCACTCCAGGGCAGTTCATCATGCTCTGGCTCCCAGGAGTTGAAGAAAAACCCTTTAGTTTAGCTGATAAAAACTTAATTATGGTGAAGAAGGTAGGTAGATTTACAAATGAGCTTTTCAAACTAAAAGAGGGAGATTATGTGTGGATTAGAGGGCCTTATGGGCATGGATTTAGTGGGAAAGGAAAGAGTGTAGCACTAATTGCAGGGGGAATTGGAATACCTCCCATCTATGCTTTGGCAAAATATGGCAATTTTAAAAGGAGTATCCTTATTTATGGAGCAAGGACAAAGGAAGAAATAGCTCTGCCAAAAGACATAGAAAGTTACGTAGATGAGGTAATTATAACAACTGATGATGGAAGTTACGGGATTAAGGGATTTCCAACTGATGTGTTAATGGAAAGGCGATCAGAGTTCGATTACGTTTATGCATGCGGACCAGAAATTATGCTTGCAAAGATATTGGAGATTATGGAATTTGAGAATGTAGAAGTTTCTGCTGAGAGGTTCATGAAATGTGGAGTTGGGGTTTGCGGTAGTTGTGCTTTAGGACCATACTTAGTGTGTAGAGATGGCCCCGTATTTAGTGGAAAGCAGTTGATTAATACGGAATTTGGGAAGTACTCAAGGACACCAGATGGAAGAATTAAGCCGTTGTGAGGGATGAAAAATGAAAAAATATACCTGGGAAGAGTTCGCAAAGTTAATGGGAATTGAACCCCAAAAGCTTGAAAATAAAGAGGCAAGAGTCTTAAAAAAGTTCGTGGAAGAGATAACCTGGCCTACTCACTGCAACTACTGTGAAGGATTAGACTTAAGTAATCCAAATCCAGTTCACCATCCAAGCTACGAGCTGACACCAGCATGTAATCACGACTGCATATTCTGCTACTCTAATGTGGCTGTAAAGCTTGGAAGAGCCCCCTCCCCTGGGTATTATGGTTGGGAGAATCCAAAGGCTATAACAGTTTCCCAGTATGGAGAACCCTTGCTAAGTCCCAGAATAATCGAGGTCAACAGGATTCTTAGAGAAAGATTTCCAGAAGCCAGACTTGACCTTCAAACAAACGGCTCGTTACTAACGAGAGAACTTTGGGAAAAGCTCGATTTTGATTTGGTAATGATAAGCCTAAATGCAGCAGATAAGGAGAAGCACAAAAGAATAGCAAACGCAGACACATTTGAACAAGTTGTAAATGCTCTAAAAATAGTTGGAGAAGATGATAGTGTTCGTTCAGTTGTCAGACCAATATTTATGCCAGGAATTAACGATGAAGATATTCCAAAAATAGCAGAGCTTGCTGCCTCCCTGGGGATAGATGAAATGCATCTTCAACCCTTGACAATTCACGAACTAAACGTGGAAAGACTGAAGAAGGCAGGATTAGATTTTGAAAGAGCTGAAAGCATAAGAGAACTGTTAAAAGCTGCGATGGAAGCAAAGAAATACATAGATGTAAGGATAAGTGGATGTATATTAGTTCAGCTTAAGCAAATGGATCCAATAACTCTCTACAGCGTTAGGAGGGTAGCCAGAGAAGTTGCACCTCTGGTAAAGAGAAGTAAGCTGGATATTTAAATTTCGGTGGATCATTACCCAGCACCTAAAAGTATTAAAAGAAAACTTGTAAAAAGCCAACCACCATGGTATTGAAGTGCTCACTCTGTATAAATGACGAGAGAATAACGAAAATTCTAACAGTGAACGGAAGGCCAATATGTAAAGAGTGCAAGGCATTTCTAGAGCACCCTCCAGATAAAATAAAAATAAGAAAAGAGCTGGAAGAGCTATTATCCCAGGTTGATAAGGCAATAGTAGCTTATTCTGGGGGTAAAGACAGCACAGTAGCCCTATATTTAGCAAAAGAAGAATATGACATAGATGTTGAGGCTGTAATGGTAGATCATGGTTTTATGGCTCCTCAGGCCATTGAAAACGCAAAGAAAGTTTCTGAATACCTTAATGTGCCCTTAACTATAATAAGAGAGGATTATTCAGAAATTTTTAAGGATGCTCTGTTAAAGGCCAAATCCCCCTGCCGGAAGTGTTCCAGAAGAACTATGGAGGCCTTAAGAAAGTATGCTCTAGAGAAAGGGTACAAATACATTATAAGTGGACATGAGTTGCCCTTTGGTCATCACCCCTATAGACTAATGAGTGGAGGAATAATTCAGATAAGACTTCTATCGCTAATGAGTGAAAAAGAGAGAATGGAAATCCTCAAGAAGCTGCCCTTTAAGCTACCAGAACTCCCAGGATACACAAGTAACTGCCTTATTCTAGGCCCTGCTCTTGAAAGATACTGGGAAAAGCATGGATACTCATTTGAGCATAGAAGAATAGCGGCTCTAGTGCGTTACGGACTATTGGACAGAGAAAAAGCTCTGAAAAAAGTAGAAAAACCAAAGGTTCCAGAGTGGCAATGGGAATTAGTTGAGAAAAAGCTTAATCTAATTGTAAGGTCTCTTTAACCTTTTCTAAGGCAACACTCAAAATAGTCTCAGGTTTAGCATCTACTTTACCCCTAGCCAAATTATCGGTTCCCCCTCCTTTTCCTCCAAGTTCACTTGCAACTTTTCTGAACAATTCCCTCATTGAGACTGGAACATTTTCATTCCTAGCAAAGACCACATATTTTTCGCTTGCTAACAGTAGTATCGTTTTCGGATTTCTCTTCACAAAATCCACCGCAAATGCTTGGGCATCTTTCATGTCCCAAGATTCAACATAAGTAACTACAAGATAATCCCCAATTTTAGTAGCCTTTTCTATGAGCGCTTTGCCTTTCCATTCCCAAATCTCTCTTCTTAACTCTTCTATCTTTTCTTCAAGGGAGTTAGTTGTGTCCAATAATTCCTTAACCCGCTTAACCAGGGGAGGATTTTTATTTGACATTAGCTCCAAAGAATTCAAGTAATCTTGCAGAATTATATTAATCTCCCTTATAGCCCTAAATCCACATGTGAACTCTATCCTCCAAAGATCTCTCGATTTCTTGTAGAACCTGAGAACTTTTATTATACCAACTTCCTTAGTTGATCTAACGTGAGTTCCTCCACATGGTGTTATGTCAACATCACCAATCTTAACAATCCTAATTTTTCCTTTTACCTTAGCCACACTTTTTCTAAGCTCTGAAGCCAATTCCTCAGGAAGTTCGTGATATTCCTCAATTATTACTGGCAAATCACTAATGATAATCTTATTTGCCTCTAACTCGGCTCTTTCAATTATGTCCCAAGTAATCTCCCCATTTACTTCAATTTTAGCATATTCACCGAAGATTGTAAAACCAGTTGTATCTAAATTATACATTTTCTTCAAAACAGCAGAAAGAATGTGCTGGCCTGTATGAATTTGCATATTTCCATATCTCCAGTCCCAATCCAGCTCAAGCTCAACACTATCCCCTTTATTAGGAGTTTTTCCAATTAGCTTTCCAATGTGAAATATTCTTCCCTCTTTTTCGATAGTATTTTCTACTATTATTTCAAAACCCTCGCCTTTGATAACTCCTTTATCCCCAGGTTGTCCGCCCCCTTCTGGATAAAATATAGTCCTGTCCAACTCGACTTTAACGTTATCTCCCTCAAATTTTAAATCAACTATTTTAGCGGTTGCCTTCTTTAGATAGGGATCAATATAGTATAACCTCTCCATAAGACTTCACCCAAACCCGAAATAAAAAAAAATTACATTGATTCTCTAGCCTCAAGCAATGCCTTAATTCTCTTGAGCCTGAAGAAGTTTTCTCTCTCCATTTCATCCAAATGCTGCTCAATGAACTTTATTGTATTTTTCATCCTGGGAATTATTATGTACTCTAAAGCATTGACTCTTCTCTTGGTTTTCTCAATTTCTTTACCTAATCTTTTCAAAGATTCTTCAACTTCAGCAAGTCTTATTGCCAACTCTAAAACCTCTTCAAATTTTTCAGCTGCAACATCCACTGCAGAAGACGTTGATATGAAGGCATATCCTCTCTCGCTTGGCTTTCTCTTTAATTCAGGAACTTCGATCAGTGGAACTCTAACTCCCATGATATTTCTACTTCTAACTTCTATCTCCTTGTTCGGGTTGACTCCAATGGCAATTTCCTTAAGTCTCACGCTCCCCACTTCTACTTGAGCTAATCTTAAAGCCTCAAAAGCCTCCCCAATTTTCTTTATTAGCTCCCTTCTCATGGTTAGGGCCTCATCGTAAATGGTGAAGAATTCCATTATCAAGGCATCTTGCTTTTCTTTTAGAAGCTTATGACCTCTCTCAGCTAACTTAACTCTTCTTTTGAGCTTAAGTAGCTCCATTCTTGTTGGCTTAACTTTTAGTATCTCTGGCATTCTAGATCACCCTTCGTTAAAAATTGTAAAATTAGGAAGAGCGAGTCCTATACTTTGGATGATACTTCATGATCATTTCCCTCTTTACCCTCTTGAGTTCACTCTCTGGTAGTATTGCTAGGAGTTCCCATCCCAGGTCAAGAGTTTCTTCTATACTTCTATCTTCATCGTATCCCTGGGCTACGAATTCCCTTTCAAAGCGATCCGCAAATTCAAGATACTTCTTATCGGTTTCGCTAAGGGCCTCTTCACCAACGACAGCTACCAAATCTCTGAGGCTCCTTCCCTCAGCATATGCAGCGTAAAGTTGCTGGGCTAGTTGTGGGTGATCCTCTCTTGTTCTTCCCTTTCCAATACCATCCTTCATTAATCTTGAGAGGGATGGTAAAACGTCAATTGGTGGGTATATACCTCTTCTGTGGAGATCCCTGCTGAGAACTATCTGCCCCTCGGTAATATAACCAGTCAAATCCGGAATTGGATGGGTTATATCATCATCAGGCATAGTCAGGATTGGCATCTGGGTTATGCTTCCCTTCTTTCCTTTTACCCTACCAGCTCTCTCGTAAATTGTTGCTAGGTCGGTATACATGTAACCTGGGTATCCTCTTCTTCCTGGGACTTCTTCTCTAGCAGCTGAAATTTCTCTCAAAGCCTCACAGTAGTTGGTCATGTCAGTTAGAATTACTAGCACGTGCATGTCATATTCAAAGGCCAGATACTCAGCAACTGTCAGAGCCATTCTAGGAGTGATTATTCTTTCTATTGCAGGATCATCAGCTAAGTTGAGGAAGAGCACAGCTCTCTCAATTGCTCCGGTTTCTTCAAAGCTTTTCTTAAAGAAGTTAGCTTCCTCATAAGTTATACCCATTGCGGCAAACACTACTGCAAAGCTCTCCTCTTCACCAAGAACTTTTGCCTGTCTAGCAATTTGAGCAGCCAACTTGTTGTGGGGTAAACCTGAACCACTAAATATTGGAAGCTTCTGTCCTCTAACAAGAGTGTTCATGCCATCTATTGCAGAGATACCTGTCTGGATGAAATCTCTCGGATAAGCCCTAGCAACTGGGTTAAGAGGTGCACCGTGAACATCTCTTCTATCCTCAGGAATTATTTCTGGACCTCCATCAATTGGTTTTCCTATACCATTGAATATTCTTCCGAGCATATCCATGCTAACAGGGACTTTGAGAGTTTCTCCAGTAAAGCGAACGCGTGTAGTTTTTATGTCAAGATCTCTCGTTCCCTCAAAGACCTGAACTATTGCCAAGTTCTCTCTAGCATCTAACACCTGTCCCTTTCTCTTTTCTCCCCACTCAGTCTCTATCTCCACCACTTCACCGTAAGCTACTCCCTTAACTCCTTCTACAATCATTAGAGGACCATAAATCCTGCTAATTGTTGAATACTCCCTAGCCATTTCCATCACGCTCCGTACTTCTTCAGAAGCTCATCAAATTGCTCATTGGTCTTATCGATGAGAACCTTTATCTTTTCAACATCTGGCTCAAACTTCATTCTTCCAATTTCTTCTCTCACTGGAAGCTTTGCAATCTCCTCTAAAGGCACTCCTCTAGAGATAGCGTCCATTGTCCTCTCATAGAATGTCATCAGTACTTTCATCATTGTTATCTGCTTTTGTGGTGGACAGTAAGTGTCTACTTCATCGAAAGCATCTTGCTGGAGGTAGTCTTCTCTTAACATTCTTGCAACTAATAGAATAGCCCTCTCCCTCTCTGGGAGTGCATCGGGACCAACTATTCTAACTATTTCCTGCAACTCTGCCTCCTTCTGTAGTATTTCCATAGCCTTGTCTCTCATCTTTCTCCACTCAGGATCAACATTCCTGTGCCACCAATCTTGGATAGCGTCAACGTAAAGTGAGTAACTTGTTAGCCAGTTAATTGCAGGGAAGTGTCTTCTTCTAGCCAAATCTGCATCCAAGGCCCAGAACACCTTCACAACTCTCAAAGTATTCTGAACTACTGGCTCTGAGAAATCTCCACCTGGAGGAGAAACTGCACCTATAACACTAACACTTCCCACTCTATAGTCACTTCCCAGAGTAACCACTCTCCCAGCCCTCTCATAGAATTCTGCTAGTCTCGAGGCAAGGTAAGCTGGATACCCCTCTTCACCAGGCATCTCTTCAAGTCTTCCAGAAATCTCTCTCAATGCCTCAGCCCATCTTGAGGTTGAATCTGCCATCAACGCAACGTCATACCCCATATCTCTAAAGTACTCTGCTATTGTTATTCCTGTGTAAATTGAAGCTTCCCTAGCAGCCACAGGCATATTGGATGTGTTTGCAATAAGAACGGTTCTCTCCATAAGTGGCTTCCCTGTGTTTGGATCTTTGAGCTTTGGAAATTCTTCCAGAACATCAGTCATCTCATTACCTCTCTCTCCACATCCAATGTAAACCACAACTTGGGCATCACTCCATTTTGCCAATTGGTGTTGGGTCACTGTGTTGTGAAGGAGTGTTGGCATGTTCCCTCCAACAAAGTTGTGGGTTTCAGTTGTTATATCATACACTTCTTGAGGCTCAGAAATGTAGTTAACTTCAACGACTTCATCAAAGAGAATGTGCTGGAGATGATTCTCTGCTACCTCTTCGAGACCTGTCAACTTAGCAAACTCCCTAAAGGTTTCATATGATATGTGCTCTCCGCTCAGGTAGTTGTATTTACTGGAAGACCTTTCCAATGCTTCATATATACTCTCAACGTCAACTGGAACCACATCAATATCTGCATACTCTCTTGTTTCCACCTTAACTCCTAACTTTTCAAAGTTAGTCTTTCCGCCTATGACAACTCTATAGTATTCCTCGCCCTGTGTACTTTTCTTCCCAATTGTTGCATATATTCCAAGCTTTGCAAGTAGATATGTGAACCCATAAGCTTCTTCTTCAGATGTTGTCACTATCTCAATTTCTCCCTTTTCCCTGTTATAGTAACCATCGCAGGCAATGTATGCGTTTATGAAAGCCTTAACTACACTTGGAGGTGAAAGTAGCAATTCCTTAGGAACGCTCCAAGTTCCAGTCCTCTTGTTTTCTGGGATTCCCAACTTCTTAAGGAAGTCAACTAAATACTTGCTGTGAATATGTAGTGCCTTAACAGTCCCCTCCTGCACTATCTTTCCACTAACTCCAAAGAGTTTCATGGACAGAGTGTTTGCTCTTTTAAGTAGGGATTCATCATTGTTGTATATTGCGATAGTACCTGACTTTAATTCGCCATTTCCTATTACATATCCCAGGAATTCCGCAAGTTCCTCATTAAGAATCTCTGGGACTTTTATTTTGGTTACACTTGATATATCTAATTTAACGTATTCGCCCCCATCTATCTTCTTTACAACGGCTATCCTATCTCCTGGCTTTATATGCATGGCCATTACTTCCTCAAGGATAAGGCCATCCTTCGTTACCTTCCCTGTAAATAGCTTGTGAATTGGAGTTACTTTTATCCTTCTCCCAGTTCTTGTTTTAATCTCAACCATTCCAGAAGAAGTTCCTTTGTAAACATGGGTGGCTTTTATCTCTACTATCTTACCGTTTTTATAGCCATAGACAGTTATTGGCTCCTCTAGTTCAGTCCATTCTTCATTTCCTTCAACGGTTTTTCTTCCCTTTCCATCAAGCTTTTCATATAGGTCTCTAATTTTGATTAAGCCAAACTCCTTTGTGAGAACTAGAGTATTCCCATCAACACATTTACCACTTCCAAAAGGCCCTGGAATTGCCGCAGTTCCACCTTTGGCCTGTGGGAAAAAGGTGTCGATAACTCTCTGTCCTGTGACGAGAGGAACTTCAGGAGGAAGCTTTTCTTTGTAAGGCCTCTTAATTCTAACAGGCCATCTCTGATACATCTTGAGTTCCTTTATTTCCCCACTAGGAGTCTTAACCTTTGCAATTACTTCTTCTACTGTGTACTCACCCTCATCTGCGATCTCTACGATTTCTCCCTCAATTCCTGGGGGAACCATTATCTTGTGAACAATTATGCTAGTTTCAGGGACTTCTCCTATTATATCTCCTCCCACAACTTTGTCTCCTACTTTAACTTTGGGGGTAAAGTGCCACTTTTTGTCCCTTGGAAGGGCTGGAGCACTAATACCTCTAGCTATGAAGTGGCCACTTTTTTCTCTCAACACTTCCAATGGTCTTTGAATTCCATCGTAAATTGACGTTAATAACCCAGGACCTAGCTCAACGCTAAGTGAGGATCCCGTACCCTCTACTGGTTCACCGGGCTTTAATCCTGCAGTCTCCTCATAAACTTGAATTACTGCTTTGTCCCCTTCAAGTCTGATGATTTCCCCTATAAGCCCCAACTCTCCAACCCTAACTACCTCATACATCTTAGCTCCTTTCATACCATCTGCTATAACCAATGGCCCTGTAACTCTAATTATTCTTCCTTTTGCAGTCATTTTTATTCACCTCTTTAATTCTACTCCAATTGCCTTTCTTACGATATCTCTCAAAATATCCTCTCCATAGAGTGAGCCAAACTTATCTGGAATTTGAAGGATAATAGGAAATTTAACTTCAGGAAGGGGGCCAATTCTTTGAGCTAGTCTTTCTGTGATTAGAATAATCCCGACGTCGTCTCTTTCCAAAAGCTCTCTAAGTTTATTCTTAGCCCTCTCAACAGATTCTATAGATTCATCATATTCATAGGCCTCATGAACCCCTGCCAGCCTAAATCCAACTACAGTGTCAGTATCTCCCATCACAACTATTTTCATGCCACTTCCCCCACTATTTCCTTAATTCTTTCTGGCCTAATCCCATCTGCAATTAATCTAGCTATTGCTTTCAGCTTTCTAATTTCATATTCCTTTTGAAGCATGTATGACAATGCTACGGCAACACTTAGTGGATAAAACTGTGACAATTCCTTCATTCTTTGTTGGATGTATCTCCTAAGTTGCTTTTCAACGATACTTATATCTCCCTTTTCAACAACCTCTCTAGAGTTCTTAACGACCTCCGCATACTTTGTCTTTTCTAATTCCGTTAGAGCCATTAGAGGATCTTCAGCACTTATCATTCCCTCTAGTATATTTCTACTAATTGACCCTCCCGGAATTAACATGGTCTTCAACTTTTCGGCGTTTATTCCTGAAGCCTTTGCTCTTAATATTAGGGAGATATTCTTTGAGTCTATTAAAGAAGAGACAAACTCAGAAAGTATTGCTTTTTCCTCTCCTTTTCTTGAGTTGGCATAATTTAGAAGCTTTTGATAATATAATGAATACATTAGATGCTCAAACTCGGGCAGGTTAATTTCCTTTAAAACAAGCTTTCTTATAGGCTCTTCATACTCTGTACCCTCTAGGATAACCAAAATCTCCTCCATGGTCTTTGCTTCTGCCATTGCCTTTACTTTATTCAGAATTTTTCCAACGGGAATAACAAAATCTTGAGCTGGTAGACCAGTTATTTTAGCTTTAACTACATTTACAATATTCCTAACATCCCATTCCTCGAGCATGACTTCAAAGAATCCCCTAACTCTCTTTGGCATTATTTTTTGAAACAGAAGAATAGTATCTACAAAGCTTAAATCGAGGGCTTTTTCAATCTCTTCAACGGAGTATGCTTTTAACTCACTAAATCTTTTTCCATAATCTGAGTCCTCGAGATTGACAACAAAATTTTCTAAATTTTTACTTTCGGCCAACTCAAGAAGTCTTTGGTCTGAGAGTAATCTCGCTTCCATGGCCCTAATTCTTGCATTTGGGTAAGAGTATGGAGTATACTTCCATATATAGCTTCCTGTTTTGTAAGCTACCCATGTAAATACAACAACCAATGTTGTGTCTAGAATCATTGTTATTGTTGAAACCTCCATTCTGGATCACCCAAATAGTATCTCAGCAATTTTAGACCTCAATTCACTTTCAAATCTAGCCATTCTTGCTTCAAATGTGTTATCGACTCTCATATTTCCGTCTTTTGTCTCTACAACAACCCCTCCTATTGTTTGAATTGGGCTTCCGATTTCAATGCTTACATCTCCGAGTTCTCTTCTTATCTCCTCTATCCTTGATGATATCAATGCTAGAGTTTTTTCATTTGAATACACGCGAATTTCCTTGACCTCAAGTTCTTTTATTGCTTCTTTGAGGAGTGCTAAAACTGTCTCTAGATATTCCTCTTCGCTTAGATTTGAGAGTTTTGAGGTTACTTCTTTAAGAACTCTCGAGATGTACTCCTCCTGTACTGAGAGTTTTTTTCTTCTCACTTCTAATCTTGCTGTAGCTATGATTCTTTGTTTTTCAAGTTCAGCCTGAGTTTTAGCTTTTCTCAATATCCACTCAGCCCTACTTTCTCCTCTTTTTCTAGCCTCTTCTTTAATTTTTTCTGCTTCTTTTCTCGCTTCTTCGAGAATATATTTTATCTTCTGTTCAGCTTCCCTGTTTATTTCTTGAGTTATGATCTGTGCTTCGTTCATTTTTTCCCCTCCAAGGTTAAATAAATAGAGAGATCAGAGACTCATTATTAGGAGTATTGCCCCTACAAGACCAAAGATAGCCATTGTCTCTGCCATTGCAGCAAATATCAAGTTCTGAGTGAACGTCTTTGGGTTCTTGCTTACCGCTCCAATCCCAGAACTGGCTATAACTCCCTGAGGTATTGCAGACAGTCCTGTTAGTCCAACTAACAATCCAGCACCAAAGAGGATAGCACTCTTTATCAGATTTTCAGTTGTCGGTTCTGCAAACTTAAAGCCCCCTCCTCCTATAACCCCTGCAGTCATTCCAATTAGGAACAATGTTATCAATCCATATATACTCTGAGTCATTGGCAGACCTTCTAGGATTAGGGCGTTTCTGAAGTTCCTTTCATCTTCAGCCACTGCTCCTGCTGCAGCTGCTCCTGCAATTCCAACTCCAAATGAAGAGGCAGCTCCTGCAATTCCTGCTCCAAGTGCCATTCCTAAAGCAACATAAACTATAGGATCCATTTCATTCACCTCCAGGCTTTTCTATCTTCAACTCAGAAATTTCTCTTCTAGCAGCAAAGGGTTCAAACCTACGGCCTTCACCTGAGTAAAATGTTCCAAAAAACTCAACATAGTGCAAACGAAGAGCATGAACAAATGCTCCAAGAGCGTTTATCGCAGTAGAGAAGATATGCCCTCCAATAAAGACTATTGCTCCAACAATAATTCCTAGGGGAATAGGACCTATCTTAAATCCCCATATCATTTGAACCATTATGTTTATCACAAGAGCTATTCCAGCAGTTGCTAATGCCAGGGCCATTAATCTTGCGTAGCTCAGCCAATTCCCCACAAATCCGAAGAAATCTGAAATCACTAAAAGTAAGGCCATAAGTCCGTTGTTTTTGAATTCGCCTATTATGAATAGTACTGCTCCCGCACCAAAGACTGACATCCATGCTAATTTTGGTAAATCAATTCTCGAAGATATGGCGAACAGAGTAACGCCGAGGATTATTAGTATCCAAGATAACTGGTCAAGGATTGCGCCAACTTTGTCTCCATTTTTCCACTTCACGATAAATCCAAGGACATAACCTGTGAATAAATGCCCAAGTCCTATTGCCAAAGCTATGATTAGGACTGTCAATGCCTCCTCCATAGCATCCATTATCCTGGGAACTTTGAATCCCGCCATATCAAGAGCATTGCCAAAGTAGCTTCCAAAAAGGGCACCTAAGAGCATTGTGAAGACCGAAGACCACAACATTATCTTAGCAAACTTCCAAGTTCCATCCTTCATTTTTGAATGTCCCTTTACTAACAATGCCGAAACTATTCCCAGGAGCAAACCATACATAAAGTCAGTGAGCATGAACCCAAAGAAAAACGAGTACGTAAATGCCAATATTGGGGTAGGATCAAGTTCGTTATATTTAGGAACACCATACATCTCGGTTAACATTTCAAACTGGCTTATGAATTCGGGATTCTTTAGCTTGACAGGAACTTCCTCTATCTCATTAGGCTCGGGTTCTCTAATGTTAATGTAGACTTTTCCCCCCGTTAGATTCTTTATTCCTTCAACAACCTCTTCAACATTCTTCTTTGGGAGCCATCCTACTAAGGCGACTGTAAGTTCAGTTCTTGCTAGATAACTCAAATAGTTGGCCTTATCCCTCTCATTATCCATAAGTTCCTTGTAGAAGACTAAGTCTTCGTAGTATTTTTCTGCAAACTCTCTTCCCTTTTTCCTTATCTCTTCCAATTTTTTCATTTCTTCCTTAAGAAGCTCATTATATTTTGGAATTAACTCTCTAGGATGCCCTCTCTCCCTGGGAATTTCAACCTTTTCAAACCCATATTTGGCTAAAATTGAAGTAAGCTTACCCTGGAACTCTTTCAGGGTAACAACAACCAATAGAGAAATTGTCCCAAGATCTCTTCTCAGGATAAAAACTTTGTCACCAAGCTCATTTTTTAACTCGCCAATAAGCTTTTCAACTCTCTCCCTCTCAATTTTACCAACTTCAATAGCCAAGAAACTTCCAGGAATTAGATATTCAATCTCGATGTTCAATGAAGAGAGTAACTCAAGGGTGTTAATAATTTCCCTAATATTGGCAATTCTATTATTAATCGCTGTTAGCTGAGTTTCAACTTCTCTAATTTTAGGCTCAACTTCACTAAGAAATTTCTCCACATCCTTTACTAGATCTTCTATCCCTCTATAGGTATACACTCTCTTTTCTCTCTCTTTTGGAAAAATAAACTCCTTAATACTGGTTTTTCTGGGAGGAAGAAATCCTTTCAGGGTATCTACTAACCTTCCCATTGTAATGCTGTAAGATGTGGCCTTCCTATAATACTCGTTTGGAGCATCGTGTTGGATATCCTCTATTGGAACTTCTTCAAGCTGAACGACTCCCCTTTCATGGAGATAAGTCATTATAATATCTCTATATCTCGCTAAAGAAATTAGCTCAATCTTAACCATCTCTTCTGGTTTGAACATACTACACCCCTCTTATTATTCTCAAACATTCAGAAACAGCCGTTTCAAACTTTTCCTCAGCTTTTACCTTTAATTCTTCAATTTCTTTTTCTCCTTCCTCTCTGATTTTCTTAGCTTCTTGTTCTCCTTCAGCCTTTTTTGATTCAATTATCCTCTTTCCCTCTTCTTCAGCTTTTTTCAGAATTTCTTCCTCAAGCTTTTTTGCTTCTTCCCTAGCATTTTGGATAATTTTTTTAGCCTCAACTTTTGCTGCTTCAATTCTCTCTTCAGCGAGTCTTTCTGCCTTAACGATCTCCCTAAGTATTTCCTCCATGATCATCATCCCCATTTTATGATGTTGCTGAATACGATTTATAAACATTGAGGATAAAAATTTGAATAAAAGTTCACTCTTCAGACTCTTCAACCTTTTCTTCCATTATCTTTTTAATCTCTTTTAAGGCAGAATCCTTTGCAAAAACGACAACAGTCCCTCTCTTTGGTAGGATTGTTTCTCCTGAAGGAATTATTAAGTTTCCTTTCTCATCGTAAATTGCTATGATAAGGGAATCCCGTGGAAGGTTGAGATCCTTTACTGCCTTTCCTGCCACCTTGCTGTTTTCATCTATGTGGAATTGAATTATTTCTGCACCTTCTCTTGGCAATAGAACCCTATCAAATCCTGGGGTTATAACTACTCTAAAGATGTAATTTGCAGCAATATCCTCGGGAGATACAACTACATCAAAGTATTTTTTGAGGTCTTTAACTTCCTCAAATATCTTCTTCTTCCTGGGATCAGTTATCCTGAGTATCGTCATTATTCTTGGATTCAGATGTTTTGCCAAGATACAAGCCAAAATATTTGCATCATCTTTTCCCGTTAAAGCTACAAAGGCATCTGCATTTCTAACGTTTGCTGACTCCAAGATGTTTTGATCGGTTGCATCGCCCTCAATTACAAGCCCCGAAACAATGTCAGAAACTGCTCGAGCCCTATCTTTGTTCATTTCTATTATAGCAACGTCATGACCAGAGTTTTCTAGCATTTTAGCAACCAGAGTTCCAATTCTACCTGCCCCCATGATTATTACATACATTTATTTCACCTCCTTTCTCCAATTAAGACTTTTGCAATCTCTCCATAAGCAGGCCTCGTAATGAATATTCCAACTAAAACACCAAGAATTGTTGTAAAGGCAAATCCTCTAAGTCCACCAACGAAGAACTTAAAGAGAAAACTCATGGCAACTATAGTTGTTGTAGCTGAAGCTAGGATTATGAAGAACGCTCTACCCATCCTTCTCAACACTCCACTCCTCTTTACTCTTCTTCTGCTTTCTTCCTCTCCTAAAAGTTCATCCGTTATGACAATTTGCTGATCAACTCCAGTTCCTATTGCCGCAATAATTCCCGCAATGCTTGGCAAATCCAAGTTCCAACGAATGAGTGCTGCAATACCCAAGATAATCAACACTTCACTAAAGCTCGTGAACATTACGGGGATGGCTATCTTAATTTTTCTGTAATGTAAGAAGACTATTAACCCAACAACAAGCAACGCTGCAATTCCCGCAACTAGAACTTGCCTCTTGAAATTCTCTCCCAATTTTGGAGAGATGTAGTCAATTCTCTCTATTGAGAGCTTTACAGGAAGTGATCCGCTCCTCAAAACTACAGAAACTACTTGAGCATCTTGTCTAGCTTGAATGTCAGTTTTAGGTGCTGTGATTGATATCATGACTTCAGTACTTGGATTCCCAGTAGCTAATCCCTCTGAAACTCTGTAAGGTCCATATAAGCCAAGAGATCTTTTAATGAAATCATAAACGTCTTCATCACTTCTCATACTTCTTGTTTCAACTTCAAAGCCCATCTCTTTAAGAGTTGTTAAGAGGTTTCCATCTACATCGAGCAATATTATTCTCTCACTCCCCCTAGCAATCTTGGCAATCTCCTCTGGGGTAATATTAGCATAGGGCACAACCCTAATGCCAAAAGCTTTCTCTATTCTTTCGACAAGTGTCATATTTCCTTCAAACATGAACGTTTTGGAGAGCATTGCTTCGTACACTCTATTAGAAACAACTAAAGTTGAGTTCACGGGAGGATCTAGGAACATATCTACTGGATATCCAGCTTTTCCTAAGGCAAGTTGAGCAAACTTTTCTGCAGCTTCCTTTGAGAGTCTAAATGGAACCACCCAAGCACTGTGCTGAGGATCATAGCTAACACTTCCAACATTCAAAATATCTTTTCCAGTTGCAAAAATAACACCCTGAAATTCTGCATAGAAAACTCCCTGCCTTTCAATAGTCTTTATTAGTTGATCAGCTTCTTCTTCCGTTACATTAGCTACCTTAACAATTACAAACTGGTCTCCCCAAGGCTCAACAACTATATTCTTAACACCAAGCGTGTTTAGCCTCTGCTCTAATGCAATCTTGACCTGCTCCATGGTTTGAGGATCTACAGGTTTTTCAAGCTTTACGGTTATGGATATTCCTCCACTAATGTCTAAACCAAATGTTAAACCTCTTGTAGCTAAGGCTGTTATTGAGATCAAGAGGAAGAATATGAGAACAATGACCCTAAAATTGAGTAAAATTCTCCTCCACTTCATTCCTTACCCTCCTTCTTAGCTATGTATAAACGCAAAACTCCCGCATTTAAAATCCAAGTGTTCATAAAGTCAGCAAGCAATCCAAATATGAGAACTGAAGCTATATCATCAATCACCTGGGCTGTTGAAAATATCCAGAGTGATACCAAAGCTCCCAAAGTGGTAGTGCTCATCGTAAAGCCTGTTTTTAGTGAGGAGTAATAAGCTTCCTCTACTGTAAACTCCTTCCTCTTGAGTAGCCTTGTCGTTAGCAATATATTACTATCAACTGAATAACCAATTAACATCAATAAAGCAGCTATAGTAGCTTGACTAAGTTCTATTCCAAAAATGTTCATTAACGCTATGGCTATAATCATATCAGAGAACGCAGAGAATACAACAGTCATAGAGGGAATGGGAATTCTAAAGAACAGGAAAACAACAAAAGCCATCCCTATGAAAGCATAAACTACAGCCTTTATTCCCTGCTCCCTCACCATTTCTCCAAAAGTAGGCCCAATAACTACAGTCTGAGGTTCCACATCAGGGAACATTTCTTTCAAAGCTTCTCTGACTAAATTGACATCATCTTCTGCAGATACATAAATCCTAACTCCGCTCCCACCAACACCACTAAATTTTTCTACCGTAACCCCAATCCCCGTTTTTTCCTTAATATTCTTCGCTATTTCTTCTGGATTAACGTTTACTCCTTGGAGGGTTATTACCGACCCTCCCCTTAGCTCTATTCCTTCTTTGACAAAACTACCTGTCATTACATAGTTTGCAATGATAATGATTACGGCGATTCCAAAAACAACCAGTGGAAAGATTACCATTCTCTTTGGATCCATTTCCACAAGAACCTTTAACTTCTCTTTTATCACATTGCTCACCTCTGGCACTCACATTTTACATTTTCCATTAAATGTATTTTGGTCAATTATCATTAACAAAAGGATTTAAATACTATATAGACTTCACAAATCTACGAGAAAATGATAGCCCTAGGGATTGAAGGGACAGCTCACACACTTGGAATAGGGATAGTTACGGAAAATAAAGTACTCGCAAATGTATTTGACACTCTAAAAACAGAAAAAGGCGGAATACATCCAAAAGAAGCTACTGAACACCATGCCAAGTTACTTAAACCCCTACTGAGAAAAGCATTAGAAGAAGCAGGGGTTAGTATGGAAGACATAGATGTCATAGCGTTTTCTCAGGGGCCAGGATTAGGACCTGCATTAAGGGTTGTCGCAACGGCTGCAAGGGCATTGGCAATAAAATACAACAAACCAATAGTAGGGGTTAACCACTGTATTGCACATGTCGAAATAACCAAAATGTTTGGAATCAAAGACCCAGTAGGATTATATGTTAGCGGTGGAAACACTCAAGTTTTAGCATTAGAAGGGAAGAGATACAGGGTTTTTGGCGAAACACTTGATATAGGAATAGGAAATGCACTTGACGTATTTGCCAGAGAGCTGGGATTAGGATTCCCAGGGGGACCGAAGATAGAAAAACTCGCTCTTAAAGGAGAGAAGTATATAGAGCTCCCCTACGC
The DNA here is from genome assembly GCF_030153625.1 of Pyrococcus sp. NCBI lineage: Archaea > Methanobacteriati > Methanobacteriota > Thermococci > Thermococcales > Thermococcaceae > Pyrococcus > Pyrococcus sp. The sequence goes on from NZ_JASKLM010000028.1 coordinate 23,208, forward strand.
CGTTAAGGGAATGGACTTAAGCTTTTCTGGTCTTTTGACTGAAGCTATCAGGAAGTATAAAAGCGGAAAGTATAGAGTGGAAGATTTAGCATACTCTTTCCAAGAAACAGCATTCGCAGCTTTGGTTGAAGTTACAGAAAGAGCATTGGCACACACAGAGAAAGAAGAGGTCGTATTGGTGGGGGGAGTTGCAGCAAACAATAGGTTAAGAGAAATGTTGAAAATTATGGCAGAGGACAGGGGTGTCAAGTTCTTCGTTCCCCCTTATGATCTCTGCAGAGATAACGGAGCAATGATAGCATATACAGGACTTGAGATGTACAAGGCGGGGATTAAATTTAAGTTGGAGGAGACTATAGTTAAGCAGAAGTTTAGAACTGATGAGGTTGAGATAATATGGTAGACATTATTAGCCTTGCATATAGGGTAGTTATATTTTTGTTCTTTGTTGCTCTGACTTCGATACTGTTAGGATAAGCTGTGGGGTGTCAGGTTTAAGTTACTGGCAGTACTTTAGAAAAAGAAGGGGGAACATGAAGTCTGAAACCATTATTTAC
>NZ_JASKLM010000074.1:0-5763 GCF_030153625.1 Pyrococcus sp.
ACATCAGGCTGCAAGAGAGTTAAGCCAACTAGTGGGGATTGACGAGCTTAATGGAGAATCCTCTAGAAACCTCTCATCTTACGGAGGAATGTTCATTGATGAAAAAAGAGGACTAATATTCATTTACATAAAAAACGAAGAAGATAAGCAAAAAATCAAACAAAAACTAGAAAAATACAAAAGAAAAATAAATATAATATTCCTAAAAGGAAAATACAATTTCGCAGATCTAGTGAGATGGAAGCATATGATAGAAAGGCTTAATGTAAGTGTCATTAAGCAACTTGGAATTGTAACGATAGATGCCGATGAAGCTCACAATACGTTGACAATTGGGTTAGCAAACGTAACTCTAGAAACTCTAAAAATACTTGAAAAGGAATTAGAGAAACTGGAATCCCCAAAGAGGCAGTAAGAGTGGAAGAGGAAGGATACATAAAGCTAACCACAAATAGTGATTTTATTAGACCTCTTATTGGTGGGATTAAACAAAATAGAGAATTGAGAGGCACTGGAACTCTCGGATATGTAGGGTATTACAAAAATATAAAGGGATCAGTTTATTGTTCATATAGAAATTCAGCTGCAGAGCTTTATGGAATAAACTGGGGAAAACCTTCTTCAGGCTCAATTTATAGTCCAATAGACGGAATTGAAAAAGATCTGGGGATTAGTCTTACAGTAACTTATAACTAGCGGAGGGAATAAAAATTGAAGAAAAAAGAAGATCTTCTTGCCATCACCCTTGCTATTATTTTACTGCTTTCCATAATCTACATCCCTATTCTAGGAGTGTATATACTAAATGTAATCGAAGATAGAAGGTATGAGCAGATACCTTGGACGCAGGAATGCTCAAAATTTGTAGAGTATCCCCTTCCACAGGATCCTTCATCCACTGGGAAAAATGCTACTGAAATACTCCTCCTTAGACTTGAGGGAAAATGGATCTTTAACCTCACTGGATGTGCTTATGAAGATGGAGTACTCTTTCTAAAGTTTACTTCTAAGAGAGTGTCTCAGTATAGTGAATCTTCTGGAGTAATTCAGACTCCTCTTGCTTATATTTCCGACCTTCGAGTTGTGTCAAAAGTTAATGCAGAGAAAGTGATAGTATACATCAGGGGAGATACAAACAAGAAAATTACGGTAAGCCCTTAAGACTTTAATTCCAATCATCTGACTATTAAAGGAAGTGGCAAGGAAGACAGATTCAGAGACAAAAGCATGAATTTCAAAGCACCAACATACTATCAGGTGGGCTAATGATGAAACCAATAATCCGCGAGGCTAAACCTCAGGATAAACCATTTATCGAGGAAATAGCCCATCTCACCTGGGACGGTGAGGACTACCTTGCGCGCGTATTCGACGAATGGATTAAGGATGGGAACTTCTATGTTCTCGAGCTTAATGGGAAGGTCATTGGCACTGTTAAGTTGACTCTTCTTCCCAATAGAGTTAGTTGGATGGAAGGACTTAGGGTACATCCCAACTACCACGGTAGGGGATTTGGTAAAATGTTACACAACTTTATTGTAGAGAAGGGAAGAATGATGGCAAGTGAAGGTATAATAGATGCCCTTGAGTTCTCCCCCTACTTCCTTAACAAAAAGATAATAGCCATGGCAGAAAAGAATGGATTCTGGGTTAAAGCGCGGTTCTTCGTTGCCAGCGTAAGGGTTGGCGATTTTAAACCTGAGGAACCAATTAGAATAGAGCCAAAGCTTGAGGACTTAACTTTAGGGATTATTCCAGTTGGATGGAGATTCATAAAAAGGAGTGAGGAAGCATTAGAATGGATAAGAAAAAATGCTGAAGTCTATGAGTACAACGGCCTTAAGTTTATAGGGCCAAAAAAGGAAACAATATTTACACCTCTCGAACCTGGTCCCGCTGTCCTGAAGGCACTTTTACCAGCAATGGCTTGGGTAGCAAGAGAAAAGGATAAAGAAGAATTTAACCTTATGTTGTCCAGCTCAATAAAACCAGTTCTTTCAGTTTTTAGGAGGATAGGAGTCTACATATGGGACGATGCTAAAGAACCGAATGTTCTTGTTTTTAGAAAGAAATTAAAAGATAAAAAGGGTTTAATACCTTTTGTGAATAAGTGGAATTATAACAAAGAATACTAATCCTGCTGGGCCACAAATACCCTTTTTTTCACTTTCTGTAGGTTTTGGTGTCTTTTCTTCTGGAATTTGAGCGGTGGAGGTGATGTGGGGGGAGGTTATTATTGTGATTTTTGGAGAAGTCTGGGTAGGGCTTGTGGTGGTTTTTGAGTAAGTAGGGCTGGAAGGGTTGGTTGTTGTAGTCTTCTTAGTTTGCCCTAAGCTTGGACTTGCCTGAAGGTCACCAGAACAAGCTTCACTAACGATTAGGTGAAGATCCCTTGTTGATGATTTCACATCAAACTCTTCTATTAGAGGAGTATCCATCTGTGGAGGTTTTATAAATTTTAAAGAGATTTCAAGATTTTCAATTTCAAGCTTTGGTCTGTCTGCGTCACAAGGAGGGGTTGATCCATCTTTTCCAAGGGCTAGTGAAACAATGTCCTTCTTCATAAACACATTTCTAAAGTAAAAGAGATACAAATAATCGCCAACCGCTATCCCTCCAAGCTTGTTGTATCCCATTGTATCTCCTAGGAGAACATGCCATCTAAGCTTTCCATTTTTGTCAAAGTTAAGAATCCAAGCGTGCCTTTTATAGTCTTTACCTTCCTGAAATGAAGATCCCGCGTATCCGAGAACGTATATGGAATCTCTGGCTGGTATCAGTTGTATGAATGTCTCACCTGAATTGGGAAACTTCTTAGACCAAAGTAAGCTTCCCTCCCCAGAGAGCTTTATCAAAAAGGGCTCATATAGATCTGGTTTTATTGCTCCAGCCAGATAAATCTCATTTCCATCGATGGCAAGATCTTTGAGATTATAACCGTACGTTGGGACTTTCACGAGTAGCCCCCTTGTTATATTCCCGTTTTCATCTATCCAATAGAGGGTTGGTTCTTTCCAGGCCACAAGTACAAGAACTTTTCTGTCTTCTATAATCTCTATTCCTACTGGTCTCATTGGGGGCTCATAGGCCCCATAGACTTTCGCCCATTCAAGCTTTCCTTCTGGAGATAATTTCATAACTACAAACGCTTCCATCATCGATGAAAACCAACCTATGGTCTCGGCAAGAAGGTATATTCCGTTTTCAGTAATAAGTCCCAACGTACGGTTATAATCTCAAAGAACTAGCGTCAATTGGGATAAGTTCTTTTGTATAGTTTTTGTCCAGTCTATCATTATATTGCCACATCCTATAATATCTTGCCCACAGAATGTTTCCCTCTGGAGTCATCTTAAAGACCACTGTTCCAGAGAATATCGGAGCATCTGGACGTTTCACTCTGAAGAATCCAATAATGTTCCCATCTGGACTTTTCCTAAGAAACACCCTAGGATTGTCTAATTCAAATTGAGGGCCCAATTCAGTTCCATTGAAAGTGAACCTTACTTCCTTTACCCACTTAATTTCTCCTTCTCCGGTTAGGGAATCTAGTGACATTATGTAGAAGAATTGTGAGGAAAAGTCAAACTTGATAAATCCCAGGTAAGTAAATTGTCTTCTCCATTATCAATGGACTTTCAGGGTACATGATATCAGAGTTCTCTATTTTGTAAGTCTTTGCCCATCCTTCAGCTACTGCCATTGGGATAGTTATGAGGAGAATGGCCAAGGGGAGAATAAGCTTCCTTGCCTCCTTCACCTTGATCCCCCTTCAATATGTTTATACTTTGGTCTTTTAATAGATTAAGGTGTCAGAGGATGGGCATGTGGGAATCGAAGTTTCATTTCTGTCAGGCCTGTGACAAAGTGCTGGAGGAGTTATTTTATTTTTCTCTGTTCTTCTAGGTATGATCATGAGTGGGATTAGAGAGAAACTTAAAAAAGAAAATAAGGAAAATAAAACTTTTAAAATCTGGATTTAGTAGTAACCCAACCCATTATTAATCCGGCAGGGAGGAGAACAGCTGTAGCTTCAATAAATACTCTAGAGTATTGAGAATATCCAAGTGTACGTGTTATAAAAGCCAATAGTAATTCTATGCCAGCAACTGTAAATAACACAACATAGAGAGGAATCCTACCTATTAAAATTGCACTTATAGCAAAGGGGATTATCACTAAGCCAAAACCCATAAAAAGACCTTTTACAGTGTTTCTTAGTGGATCATTCCAGAATTCCCCAGTTGTTATTCCTGCATAAGATGTAAAAATCATGAGAAAAACGACAAAGACCATCCCAAGTGCAAGCCCTTTTCTTTTCATGGACATTCACCTTCAAGCTCCATGATATTCACACCCACTTCCCCACTCAAGACAACTTTTTTCGATACAGTCATAACAATTTGCAATTACACAAACAGTACATGCTATACACCCTATTGGGTTTACCAAGCATACAGTTGCTCCTACTCCACATACCGCTCCACACCGCCCAGCGGCAAGGCAACAGTCAATCGCATAATCCCTGTCATAGGAACAACAATATTTAGTACAAAACTCCCTGGGATATGAACAGTCTGAGTTGCTTTTACATTCGTGTCTACAGTTACTTAATGCCGTAAGTTTACCCCCATTTACACTTATTAATCTAGGGACTAGTTTCCCTTGAGAAAGTTCGATTAAGTACCCTCTCACTTTCACCCCCTGAACGGGCTTTGAAAACTCATAAAGTGCTACTACATGTTTCTTGTCTTTTAGGGGAATTCCTATAGCGATCATTGTTATATTTTCCCCATTATATTCAAGGACGTGTTTTACGACTTTAACATTAGAGTAATCTACGTTCCATGGTTTTGCTAACTTCCAGAAGTCTCTACTTGTTACTAGCTTAAAAAATATGTGGACTCTAGACCAATTCTCTTGAACACTGTTAAGATGTTTTACAACCTCAAATGGGTTTACACAGTCTTTTACTTCTGGATATTGTGGATAACCAACTGCATATAATCCATATGTTCCAACTAAGAGAAAAACTATGCCCGTAGCCAATAAGGTACGTCTTTGCATTTGTCCCCCCCATATACTTTGTATAATATTTAACAATTTTATTATATATAACATTTTCGCTTAAAAGAAACACGAATATATCTGTTTATTTTTATTATAACTAAATGAAGTATAATAACTTTTTACATGTTTTATTGGGTTTCCTATGGCACCTGAATGAAATTCTCAAGAAAGCCAAGGGAGCTATTCCGAAGAAAAGGTAAAGTATTCCTCTAAAATTTTTCAATCTTCTCTATCTTCTCCTTGAAATCTGGGAGTCTAATTTATTATTTCACCTCCCCCGAAATAAGAAATGCCTGCGACCATGAGGAATTATAGTATCTTATTTACAGTATCTTTATTCCTAATAGTTTGGGCCACCTTTTCAGATTGTTACTGTAGATAAAACCATTGCTACATAATCTAAATAATAGAGAACCCTGTCTAGTGCTTTACTATCTCAGTAAAGTACATTAGTCTGTTCTCTTTGGTTAGCAACTAGAAATTTTGAGTCTTCCTGAACGTTCCAGCCCATTAAGAATTTTTGCTAGCTCTTTGGCCTTTTCTTAATTATCAAACATAGACTTTTGAGAATTAAGATTAGAATATACCTATTACTCTGACACTGTCAGGATAAGCAGTGGGACGTTAGGTTTAAGTTTCTGATACCTCTTCAGAAAAGGGGAGAGAAATGAGGACTGAAACCATTATTTACTT
>NZ_JASKLM010000029.1:0-23351 GCF_030153625.1 Pyrococcus sp.
TATAGAATGCTCTCAGCCTTCATTTCTCTCCCTTCTTTTTCTGAAAAATTATCAGAAACTTAAACCTAACGCCCTACCGCTTATCCTAACAGTATCTATGCTCTTTAAGTAAAAGTTATAAGGATAAGCTGCTAAGATGCTAAAGGTGTTTGCTATGGAAATGAAGGATGCAAAGCTATATGGTGGTATAGGAGCAATACTCCAACTGGTAGGCCCCTTTGTTCCCAGCATAGGGTTTATACTAGCTCTTGTTGGTTTAGTTCTAGTGTTTCTTGCGGTGAAGACAATTAGCGAAAAGAGTGGTGATGAAGGGATATTCAACAACTATCTTAAGGCATTTATAGCTCAGATCCTTGGAATTATCATATTCGTCGGAATAATTGTTGCTACTATCGGCACAGCGATTCTTAAGGGAGGAATGGGCAAGCTAGCAAATCCAATGGAATTTATGAGCCTAATTGGGACGATTCTACTTGGATTCATAATATTGTGGATCTTCTACACAGTGGCTGGATATTTCAAGAAGAAGTCCTACGAGCTAATAGCCCAGTACACTGGAACTGATATGTTCAAAACTGCAGGTTTGCTGTTTTTCATTGGAGCAATACTAATTATACTAGGAATTGGTGTACTAATAATACTAATTGCAGAAATATTGGAGATTGTGGCATTCTTCTCACTACCCGAAACTTCAGAGAGTGCTCCTGTATCTGCTTAGCTCCTCCTCAATTTTCTTTTTGGCATATTCATAAGCCAAGGGTCTCAACTTTTCTATAATTATTTGCCTTATCTCTTCCACGCCTTCTCCCTTTAAGGCCGAGATCTTTATTGGTTTTAATCCCTTTCTCTCTAAGAATTCTTCAACTTTCTTTACTTGCTCCTCTTTCGCAACATCTATCTTGTTTAAGACGACGATAAATGGGAACTCCTTAAACTCCTCGTATATCTCCTCGAACAAGTGCATCTGCTCTTCTATTGGAAATCCACAGTATTCGCTTGGGTCAAAGATGTATATTATCAGCTTCCCGAGATGTTTCAAGGCGAGTATTGCCTGCTTTTCAATTTCGTTTCTCTCACTTAGTGGCCTATCGAGTAACCCAGGAGTGTCAATTACCTGATATTTAAAATAGCCATCTTCAAATTGGCCAACGTTTATTCCCTTTGTTGTGAAGGGATAGCTCGCAATTTCAGGCTTTGCTGTAGTTAAAGCCTTTAGGAGAGTTGACTTACCCACATTTGGGTGGCCCGCTATAACAACCGTAGGAACTTCGAGGTCTATAACGGGAAGATCTTTCAGTACCTCTCTGGCCTTGTTTAAGTATCTAAGCCTGTCATCTATGTCTCTAAGTACACTAGCAACTCTTCCATAGAATTGCCTTCTAAGTTGAGCCATTTCTTCTGGATCTCTTGAATACCTGATTCTCTCAACATATCTCTCTTCAAGCTCTCTAACCATTCTAATTGCCCAATCTATTCCAGCCATTGCCTTGTGAAAAGTATCCCTGTCTACAAGAACATCTACTAACTCCTGATAAAATTGCGGAAGGGTAGAAAGTCCTGGAGTGCGTTCTAGCACCTTCTTTAAATAATCCCTTATTACATTGCTAACTGTTCTGATTCTTAGCTCCTCCCTCTGCCTAGCTTTCTTAACTCTATCTCCCCTGGGCATAAAAGATGAAGCCGCTTTCTCAGCTCGCCTAAATGCCTTGTCAATTAATTCATCAGCAGTAAGGATTGTGGGCATTCTCTCAAATGGATTTCTCATTGTGTCTCACCTCCTTAAATCCACAGCCATTCTCTCCTCTTTATTATGAAGATACCGATGAGCATGGTGAGAGTATATACATACCTCCACGCATCGCTCTCAGGTTCTCCTTTATAAACTCTATCTAGGACTATCGAAGATTCAGTAAGTCTGTATACCCTAACTTCTCTAACTTCCCAAAGTCTATCTATTGTATCCAAGTACTCGGAAAAAGTTACGGGAGCTGACCCCCAGTCAAATATCCAGAGGGTCCCATTTATAAAGAGAGCCGCTGTGGCGTGCCCTCCAGTTATATCACCCTTAAACAGTGTATGGATAATGTAAACAGGGGATACGTTGTTATCAAGAAGAACTTGCGCTGTCAAAATTGCAAAATCACTACAAACTCCGATTCTTCGCCCTATAGTCTCTCTGGGGGTTTGAATGTAAGAGACTCCACTTTCCAGCCTAGCATAGTCATATGGAATTTGAGAGATAAACCTTTGAACTTCAACTCCAGCTTCCATGGGATTTGTTGAATTAAGCCTAATGTTTACCTTTCCGTAGCCATACTTTATGGTACAAACCATGCTTGCCTTAAAGTCATATAGCCAGGCTGTCCTATATTCACATAAGTTCTCATTGAACGTAATTTCTTTTCCTACTTGTATTTCCTCATATCCTAATCTAAAACTCCAAATATGGGAAGTGAAAGCGGGGAAGAGTATGAACACCAAAAAAAGCATGCTAAGTATTTTTCCATCTACTAATCGAAAATACCTTTTTGGGACATTGGCTCTTCCAAAATGTTCCAAACGGGAATACAATAGCCTTTCAATTTTCTCCCCGTATTTCCATAGAATAATTAAGATGTAGTTCTTTTTCCTCCAAGGAATCTTTGTTGTTGAAGTAAAGTCTATTATACGAAGATATTCTAGAAACATTTCATCTTTAGGGAGATTTTTAAGCTTTCTAATTCTTTCAGCTATCTCATGAGACAAAGGATCAATTTCCTCAGCACATTTTTCTAGGATTTGGTCTAATTCCTTCATTACTTGAATATTATTTTGTGACAATAAAAAATATTAACCCCTCAGCAAATTTATATATTGGTGAAAATGTTATGATAAGAGCCTCAAAGAGAGCTCTCTCTGTGGAGTATGCTATTAGAGATGTCGTTCTACCTGCAAGGGAACTTGAAAAAAAGGGAATCAAGGTAATTAGGCTAAACATAGGCGATCCTGTAAAGTTCGACTTTCAACCACCCGAGCACATGAAGGAAGCATATTGTAAAGCAATTAAAGAGGGGCACAATTACTATGGAGATAGTGAGGGATTACCCGAGTTAAGAAAAGCTATAGTAGAAAGGGAAAAGAGGAAGAATGGAGTGGACATAACTCCCGATGACGTGAGGGTTACAGCTGCAGTCACTGAAGCTCTCCAGCTAATTTTTGGAGCTCTATTAGACCCAGGAGATGAAATTCTAGTTCCTGGGCCCAGTTATCCTCCCTATACAGGGCTTGTAAAGTTCTACGGTGGAAAGCCTGTGGAATATAGAACTATTGAAGAGGAAGACTGGCAACCTGATATTGACGACATTAGGAAGAAGATAACAGACAGAACAAAAGCTATAGCAGTTATAAACCCCAACAACCCGACTGGAGCGCTCTACGACAAAAAGACACTTGAGGAAATCTTGAACATCGCAGGGGAATATGAAATTCCTGTTATAAGCGACGAGATATACGATTTGATGACATACGAGGGAGAACACATTTCTCCCGGATCATTAACCAAAGATGTTCCTGTAATAGTTATGAACGGATTATCCAAAGTCTACTTTGCCACAGGGTGGAGACTTGGATACATGTACTTTGTCGATCCAGAGAATAAATTGAGTGAGGTCAGAGAGGCAATAGATAGATTGGCAAGGATTAGACTGTGTCCAAATACCCCCGCACAATTCGCAGCTATAGCAGGACTAACGGGCCCAATGGATTATCTCAAAGAATACATGAAAAAGCTCAAGGAGAGAAGAGATTACATCTACAAGAGGCTAAATGAGATCCCAGGAATAAGCACGACAAAACCACAAGGAGCATTTTACATATTCCCCAAGATAGAGGAGGGACCGTGGAAGAATGATAAAGAATTCGTTCTTGACGTTCTCCACAATGCTCACGTTCTATTTGTTCACGGTTCAGGATTTGGAGAGTATGGTGCAGGCCACTTTAGAGCAGTGTTCTTGCCTCCAATAGAAATCCTGGAAGAGGCTATGGATAGATTCGAAAAGTTCATGAAAGAAAGACTGAAAGAATGATACTTCTTTCTTCTCTTCTTTTTTATTGTCAAAAAATATTGTGGAGCCGGGACCGGGATTTGAACCCGGGTAAAGGGGATCTGCAGTCCCCCGCCTGGCCTCTAGGCTATCCCGGCATTACAAAAGTAGGAATGGCGCCGCGGCGGGGATTTGAACCCCGGCGGGACCACGCCCACCGGCTTAGCAGGCCGGCGCCCTACCAGGCTAGGCTACCGCGGCACACTCGATATTGTGAAACTAAAAGTGGGTATTTAAATTTTTTGTTGGAGCCGGGACCGGGATTTGAACCCGGGACCTGGGGATTACGAGTCCCCCGCCCCACCAGGCTAGGCTATCCCGGCTCAAACCCATTCTCATTTAACGCATGCCTTAGCTTATAAAAATTATCCCAACTATAATTCATTACTTCTAACTTGCAATTATTAATACAAGTAGCAAAAATATAAAAAACTTAAAAGCATAAAATTAAAACAGTAATAAAGGAGGAGTAAATAAAATTACCCTATATATTCCACCTTTGGCAATAGTAACCCTCGGAATAACAATACTTGTATCGAAGAAAACTTTAAGGCGTGATTTATTGGTTAAAAGATAGTCCAAATTATTGTTAAAGATTCTAGGGGTTAATATTTCGAGGATAATTGAGGACATAGAGCAAAACAATCGACATGTTTAAAAGCCCATATTGATTTCCCAACATGAGGTGAGTACTTATGGTCACCAAGCGCTTACCTGGGAAAATTAGGCGAGCCCTTAGGGCGAGATATTATGATATAGAGCCAAAAGCGTGGATTGGGAAGAGAGGGTTAGAGGAGAGTGTTATAAAGGAAATAGAGAATCAACTGGCAAGGACTGGAGTTCTAAAAGTCGAAATTAGAAAAGGTGCCCTAATAGCAACTAAAATGACTAGAAAGCAGATAGCTGAAAAAGTTGCCGAGCTAACCGATAGCGAACTTTTAGAAGTTAGGGGCAAAAGATTTATATTATTCAAACCGAGAGAGGGTTGGGAAAAGTATTTAAAGAAGATTAAAATGAAGGAGCAATCAAGGAAAGAAATTAAAGAAGAGCCCATACGTAAGATCAAATTGGATATCATCGAATTTAGAAAGAAATTCAAGAGAGGGAGGGGTTGATAAATGGCAACAGTTTATGACGTTCCCGGTGATCTTTTAGTGGAAAGAGTAGCCCAAAGACTGAAGGAGATTCCAGAAATAAAACCACCAGAGTGGGCTCCATTCGTAAAGACAGGAAGACACAAAGAAAGACTTCCAGAGCAGGAAGATTGGTGGTACTATAGAGTTGCATCAATCTTAAGAAGGGTTTACCTTGATGGCCCAGTTGGAATTGAAAGGCTTAGGACTTACTATGGTGGAAGAAAGAACAGAGGACATGCTCCAGAGAAATTCTACAAGGCTGGAGGTAGCATAATAAGAAAGGCCCTACAGCAGTTGGAAGCTGCTGGATTTGTAGAAAAAGTCCCAGGAAAAGGAAGGGTAATAACACCAAAGGGGAGAAGCTTCCTCGATAAAATAGCCACTGAGCTAAAGAAGGAACTTGAAGAAATTATTCCCGAGCTTAAGAAGTATTGAACCATCTCTTTTTTCCATAAAGATTTTATATTTTAACCTCACTTCTAATTCTTGGTGTTGAGTAATGGTAAAGATTAGGGCATCAAAGCTCAGGGATGTTGAACTAATTACTGACACAGGAGTAAGGCTTGGATGGGTCTATGATTTGCTTTTTGAAGAGGAAGGAGAAGAAAAAGGAAAGATACTTGCAATACTTGCAGAGCCAGATGAAGATATTGACATCTCCAAGTTCAGAATTACGGAAGATGAACTGCTCATAATACCGATAACTGCCGTAAAAAGTATTGGAGAAGTTATAATAATTGATTCTTCAAAATTAGCTCAAGTTATCAGAGCAAGATGAAGCTTGACGACTCCTTTTTAACTTTATTTCCTGAAGAAGATAAGGTATATGAAGTTCTCCTCTCAACCAAATCAAACTTTACTCCTATTGGAGTTAGAAGACAGGGAAGAGTCTTAAAATTTAGGATTTTTGAGGGAAGAAGCTTTAGAGACTTAGAGGAATGTAATTACGCAATTATTCAAGTCGTCGACGATACTGAGCTCTTAGCAGGGCTAGCATATAACCTTGATGTTAAGTTTGATGTTACCCAGGGGATCAAAGTCCCAATAAGAAGAATAGAAGGCTATCCCTGGGTAGAGGGAGAAGTTAAATGTAGAATTGTAAAAGTAAAAGATTCCATTGGAGAGAGCATTGCAAAAGATTGCACATTAACTCCCATTTATATAGGTATAGAAAAAAGAGTACCCCGGCCAATAAGCAGGGCAGACAACGTTCTCTTAGAGCTAGCAGTTCTCGGAACAAGGCTCATAGTAAAGAAGAAAAGAGGGTTACAAATTAAGGACGTTGCACAAAAGATAGAGGAATTATACGAGCTTTACAGAAAATTGGGAGGAAAAAGCGAAATCGCCGGAAAAATAATGGATATACTAAGAAAGCACTACCTGTAAAGTTGCCTCTTCTCCAGGCTCCAATTCATCTATCCTCCACACTATTACTCCATCTTCAATTTTTACTTCTCCTTTAGTGGCCCAAACCTCTTTCGCATAGCCTTTCATTCTGTACTCAAAGTTTTTAAGCGGAAGAAATCTTGGAGCTCTTACTCTAATAAAGTGCCTTTCCCCTATGTTGTCTTCCACGATTATAGGCCTAAAGAATGCAAAGTATGAGGTAAACAGCACTGTTCCCAGGAAGAGAGCAAGGTAAAAAAGGAATTCCCAAATTCTACTAGAGATTTTAGTCCCTACTGGAGTAGGAGAAGGTGTTTGAACGGTAGTGGAGGGAGTAAAGGTTGGTGTCTTTGTTGGAGTAGCTTCCGTTGAAGGTGGATTTGAAGTGGGCGTTACAGGTTTCTTCGTTATAAATGTGGTAGAGGCAGGTAAGTACTTTGAACTTTCTGCAGAAACTTCAACTTCTCCATACCCTATATCATTTAAATTGAACCTTGCTATACCATTTGAATCTGTGACATTGTAGATATATCCTTTTGGCCCGAAGACTTTAATCACAATCCCCTCTATAGGATAACCGTCAGGATCTACTGCCCTAACTATTAGGGTTGTGTTTTCCTGAGATGCAAATAAGAGGGGAGTCTTAACCCTAACCAGCTCTTCTACAACTTTTCCATCTAGGTCAAGTGTAACAGTATATACCCCAGGCTCATTAACTTCATACTCTATTTTTCCATCCTTTCCGGTAACAAAGCTTAATGCATCTATCGTAACCTTGACGTCACTTGCGGGATTTTCACCTTCAAAGACGTTCACTATAATCTTCCCGTTCTCAAATTTTACTGTGTAGGACAGGTTTCTTCTGTATATAGTAAAGTTATGCTCGATTTTCTTTTCCCTTCCATAGAAATTGGCAGAGAACAGAATGGTGTAATTCCCAACCTCAGTCCCAGGAAGGGATAAAGTTGTTACCCAACTTTCACCCTCTTTTACAATCGGTTTATAAGAAAGTACTTGGATAGTTTTCCCATCTCTTTTCACTTCAACTTTTGCATCTCCGTAGAGCAATAGGTTAGAATACGAGGTAATGGCCAATGTAAAGGTAGCATTTCTACCATATCTGACTTTTTCAGACCCATCTATTAAGAGAGAAAAGTTAACGACTGATCTCACTTTTAACGTTAAAATATCTTCAACTAACTGATTTCCCCACTTTGCCACAATGTGAATCTTGTATAAACCTGCACTTGGGTTTGTTGTATAAACCTTCAAAGTTAAATTTCTGCTTTCCCCTGGAGAAAGAGCATTTACATAACCTTGGGTGAACAGCACTCCCTTAATCTGATCTATCGCATAGACTGTCACGTTGTACGCTGTTTCATTTCCCACGTTCTTTAAAGTGACATTTATAGTGAAGCTATCCCCTGGGAAAATTTCCACTTCTTTTGGAGAAATGCTAATTAAAAGTGTTGGTTGAGCTGTAGTGGGTGGCATAAACAGTGAAATAACAATTATAAAGAAAAATAGAGCTACTTTTTTCATGATTTCCCCTCCAACGTTTTTTGTATTCCCAACAATACCTCAAGAGATACTCCGCTAGAAGGCGTGAAAACAAACTTCTCAATTTTTGGGCTTACCTCAATAAACCTCCACCCAACATTTAAGAACTTCACAGCCAACACTGGGATCCCTCCAAACCTTCTTGAAAATTCTATTAATCTGCCCATGTCTCTCTTTCCCACGTACAAATGATCTTTCTTTGTAACCTTAACTTCTATGCACAAATACTTCTTTCCATTACCTGCAACTAAGTCAACTTTCTTGCTCCCTGCCGACCTCACCACAGCAAATCCATGCTTTTCCAAGAGCTTAATCAATTCTCTCTCTGCCTGGGCCCCTTTTCTATACATACAATGTTTTTCCTATCTACCTCTTATAAACTTTTTAAACTCCTTGACATACCCTCTCGAGATGCACATATTGATAAAAAAGGCAATAAAAGAGAGATTTGGAAAGTTGAATGCCCTTCAACAATTAGCCTTTCATAAAATTAGGGGAGAAGGTAAAAGTGTTTTAATAATAGCTCCGACAGGAAGCGGAAAAACTGAAGCCGCAGTAATTCCAATCTTAGACGCAATACTACGGGAGAATCTTAAACCTATAGCAGCTATTTATATAGCCCCATTGAAGGCACTAAATAGGGACTTGCTAGAGAGACTAAAGTGGTGGGAAGAAAAAACTGGGGTAATAATAGAGGTTAGGCATGGGGACACGCCTACCTCAAAAAGATTGAAGCAGGTAAAAAATCCTCCCCACCTATTAATTACAACCCCTGAAATGCTCCCTGCTATTCTTACGACAAAGTCCTTCCGTCCCTATCTTAAGAACACTAAATTTATCGTGATAGACGAGATTGGTGAACTTATAGAGAATAAAAGAGGAACCCAGCTAATCCTAAATCTAAAAAGACTTGAATTAATTACAGAAGATAAACCAATAAGGATTGGCCTTTCTGCAACAATTGGAAGTGAAGAAAAGGTAAGGCTTTGGATGGAAGCGGATGAAGTGGTAAAGCCTCGACTAAAAAAGAAGTACAAATTTACCGTTTTATACCCTCAGCCAATTCCAGAGGATGAAAAGCTTGCTGAAGAGCTCAAAGTTCCAATAGAAGTTGCAACGAGGCTAAGAGTTGTGTGGGATATTGTAGAAAAGCACAAGAAGGTATTGATCTTTGTTAATACCCGACAATTTGCAGAGATCTTAGGGCATAGACTTAAAGCTTGGGGAAAACCTGTTGAAGTTCACCATGGTAGCCTTTCAAGGGAAGCAAGAATAGAGGCAGAGAAGAAACTTAAGGAAGGAAAAATAAAAGCACTAATTTGTACCTCATCAATGGAACTTGGCATTGACATAGGGGATGTTGATGCAGTTATTCAGTACATGAGTCCTCGACAGGTAAATAGGCTAGTCCAGAGAGCTGGAAGAAGCAAACATAGACTGTGGGAAACAAGCGAGGCTTACATCATAACCACAAACGTAGAAGATTATCTCCAAAGCTTGGCAATAGCAAAGCTCGCACTAGAAGGAAAACTGGAAGATGTAAATCCCTACGAAAATGCCCTTGATGTCCTGGCTCACTTTATAGTTGGTTTGACAATAGAATACAGAAATGTTAACATTACTGAACCCTATTCCCTTGCGAAATCTACTTATCCCTACAGAAAGCTCTCCTGGGAAGACTATCAGAAAGTTTTAGAGATTTTAGAAGAGGCTAGAATAATAAGAAGAGATGGAGATGCAATTAAGCTGGGAAAAAATGCCTTTAAGTATTATTTCGAGAACCTCTCAACAATACCTGACGAAATAAGTTATGCAGTTATAGATATTGCAAGTGGAAAATCTGTTGGAAGACTAGATGAAAACTTTGTTACGGAACTTGAAGAGAGTATGGAATTCATCATGCATGGAAGAAGCTGGATCGTGCTGGAAATTAACGAAAAAGAAAGGATAATAAAGGTTAAGGAGAGCAACAATTTAGAAAGTGCACTGCCAAGTTGGGAAGGGGAGCTCATTCCAGTTCCTTTGGAAGTTGCAGAATTTGTTGGAAAGCTGAAGAGAGAGCTCCTATGGGACAAAGAGAGAGCATTAAAACTGCTTGAGGGCGTTGAATTTAATAAGGAAGAACTCGAGGTTGCAATTTCCCAACTAGTAGAATCAGAACCAGTGGCGAGTGATAGAGATATCATTATAGAATCCTATCCAAAATTTGTGATAATTCATGCTGATTTTGGAAATAAAATTAACGAAGGGCTCACAAGATTTATCTCAGTGTTTTTATCCGCCCGATATGGGAATATTTTCCTCCCAAGAAGTCAAGCTCATGGAATTATAATTAGAAGCCCATTTAGGCTTAATCCTGAAGAAATAAAGGAAATACTGTTAATGAAAGCAGAAGTTGGAGATATTGTTGCTAGAGGAATTAGAGACACTCCAATATACCGCTGGAAGATGAGTGCAATTGCTAAGAGATTCGGTGCCCTAAGAAGGGACGCGAGAATAAAAAAAGTAGAAAGGCTGTTTGAAGGGACAATAATAGAGAAGGAGACTTTTAATGAAATTTACCATGATAAAATCGACATTGATAAAACAGAGAAAATTCTAGAAAAAATAAGAAAGGGAGAAATTAGAATGAAAACTTTGTTCAGAGAGGAAATAACGCCTCTTTCCTCTTCTTTGGCAACCCTAGGAGGAGAGTTTCTAATTAGAGATATACTTACCCAGGAGGAAGTAGAAGAGATATTTAGGGAGAAGTTACTCGATGCTGAGTTAGTCATGGTTTGTACAAACTGCGGATTTTCCTGGAGAACAAAAGTTCGCAGGGTTATGGATAGAGTCAATGAGTTAAGCTGTCCCAAGTGTGATTCCAAAATGATAGCTCCTCTACACCCCAAAGATTCCGAAACTTTCATCTCAGCTCTCAAAAAGTTAAAAAGAGGAGAAAAGCTTAGTAGGGAAGAAGAAAAGTATTACCTTAGAGGTTTAAAGGCGGCTGATTTACTTAAAGCCTACGGGAAGGACGCTCTTTTAGCATTAGCTACCTATGGGGTTGGGGTAGAAAGCGCCACCAGAATACTTAGGGATTATAGAGGAAAATCCCTTATAAAAGCACTTATCGAGGCAGAGAAACACTACATCCAAACTAGAAAGTTTTGGGAATAGATACCAAAAGACCTTTATACTATATTGTTCCCTAACTTCTAGAGAAGTTAAATTTAGGAGGGGGTAAGGAATCATGAAAAAAGCAAGCATATTACTCATCATAATGCTTATTGCCAGTGGGTTAACTATATTTAATCCAAAAGCCCTAGGGCTTGAGAAGTATTCAACACTTACTGTGGGATTAAAATTAGGGGGATACATAGAATTTGGAGGAAAGTACGCCGTAAAGTTTGCCGATGTAGACCCCACCAACTGGAATAGGGCTGCAATTGAAATATATGAGAACGGAAACAGAGTCGCTAGGAAGATACTCGAAGAAGGACAAACTATGTACTATCCTGACGAAAATAATCCTCTATTTGGAGTTGAAGTTACGGGAATATGGGAATCCCAAAAAACAGCATACATAGAGATTAAAACTCCTGTTAAGCTTTTTAAAGAGAATATCACCCTCAAAGAAGGAGAATCTTACACAATGCCTTCAGGGTTCCCACAGTACAAGATCACTGTTCGTGATGTCCCCTCAGACACAAAGGCTGAGTTAACAATAAGATACCCGGATGGAACTACGGTTACGAGAACCCTCGAAAAAGATTATCCTGTGGGAGTGCCCTATAAGATTTCGAGCGAATTAACTCAATCTTCCGTTCTAGTAATTGAATATGTTAAAGCCTCAAAGGACAAAAGCGTCACATTTAACCTGTATATTGCTAAGATGATTTTCGCTCCTGCAAAAGTTGTTCAACCCGAAGAACAAAAAGAAGAAAAAACAACTACAGAAGAACCGATACAAGTTGTTTATGACGATGTCATCTATGCTGGAGAGAAAGTTACAATTACCTACAATAAGACCACTTATCAAATTCAGCTCGTTAGCGTGGGATATTATTCCAAATTTGACCTCATTATAGACGATAAAAGTGTCGAAACTGCAACAGTTAAAGAGGGAGGGAGCTATATATTTACAAAAGCTCCCCTAAGGGTGGAAGTTATTCCAAATACAGTAGATCTTAAATACAACAGGTTACAGGCAAAAATCTACGCTCCCATAGGTGCTTCTGGATCTGTAATTCTTAGAGAGGCAAATATAACCGTGAGACTTGACATAAGCCAGAATAGAGTTTTATTAGGAGAAGAGATAATAGTGTTCATAAAGGTTAAAAACGAAGGAAAAGGTAATGCATTCAACGTAAAGGTCTTAGCTCCAATCCCAAATAATTTTGAGCTTATAAGTGGTATTGGAACATGGGAACTCTCAAGGCTCGAACCCTTCTCAGAGATGCCCGTACTCATTTACACACTAAAACCAAATGCGGTTGGAAACTATAGTCTAGGACCCGTAATTGTGGAGTATTACAACGAACTTGGAAAAAAGATTACAGTAAAATCAAACATAATAGAAGATATTTCCGTCTATGGAGTTCCACAATTAGAGCTAACTGGTGGGGCAATAAAAGATGGGGAGACTAAGAATTATGCAGAGAAGGAAACCAACTCAACAATCAGGTTAAGATTCACAATTTCAGCCCAAGGTGAAGATAGTAGATTCGAATTCATCAAGAACGCCACTTTATATCTAGAGCTTGGTGACTTCTTAGATGGAAAAGACTCTATAGTCCTCGGAACGATCAAAGCTGGAGAAGAAAAGGTAGTTGAAGAAGAATACAAGATATTAAAAGAGGGAGTGTATCCTTTAAAAGTTATTCTAAAATATCAAGATCCTCTAGGAAATTGGCACGAGGAAATTTATCCAAATGTCATTTTAATAAATTCAGTTCCACCTAAAATCATCGTAAAAACTCAGACCATAGAGAAATGGCCAGAACCAGAAGAATTACCAGAATATATTGACAAAGTATTAGCAACGTTAGAGAATGCAACACCTCTTGCTCAGAAGATTTCAAATATAACTGAGAAGTACATTCCCAAACAACAAGAGAAAGAAACTAACATCGTTCCTTACCTCCTGGGAGTTCTAATTTTAGCCTTAGGCATTGGACTAGTATACACAGCTTACGAACTCAATCTATACAAGACTAAACTTAAAGCACTAGAAGCCAAAAAGAGAAAACCCAGGCCAGGAGGACTACCAAAGAAAGAAGATAAAACAGATATCAGAGTCTTAGAACAGATAAGTCAACAAGAGACCACAAAGGAGAAGACTCAATAATTTTCACTTCTTTTTCTTATTATTTCTTCCCGAGTATCCAAAAAAGATTTATTTAAGAACTAAGAAAGTTACAGAATAGGGGGATAGAGAATATGAGAAAGTTGTATGTACTATCCCTACTCCTGCTAATAATCTTGGGAAGTTCCGCGGTAAGCGCGAGCATACTTGAGTATTCTAGCAAAATAACATATGATTACTCACTTGAAACGGACAAGATAAAAGATCTCAGCCTTAGCCTGCTTGCCCTTGCAGTTGCAACAGACAAAGCTGAAAGCCTAGACAGAAAGAAGTTGTGGGAGGTTACTGAAAAGCTACTCTCTCATCAGAACGGAGATGGAGGATGGGGATACTTTTATGGCAGCGTTAGCTCAGTCCCAGATACTGGATATGCTCTTTTAGCTTTAGGAACTGCACTTGAAAAGTTTGAAGGAGAGTATGATAAAGAGTATAAAATTAAAAGGGCAATAAATCGTGGAGTGGAATTTCTCCTCGATAACTATAATGGAGAAGGGTGGGGATACCTAAAGAAAATGCCCACTAGTTACTATCCCACATTAATAGCGGTTGTTGCTCTTTCTTCTCTCAATAGAGGATATCCATATACAGAGATTGCATTTTCAAATGTTCTAAAAAATACAATCCCAGAGAAACCGGAAGAACTTGCGCTATGGATTCTTGCCTATTACAATATCTATAAAGAAGAACCAACGAATGTTGTAGAAAAGCTAATTAAGAGTGTCAAAGAGGACTATGAATATCCTTTAGCAGCATACGTTTTGTTAAAAGTTAGAGGACTTGACTTTGAAGCAGCCAAGTTATTGGCAAAAGCAGAGAGCTATAATGAGTCCTGGACAAGTCCATATTATCCAATATACACGACGATGGCATTTTCTTTAGTCTCAGAAAGCATTATACCCCAAGGAGAGGATAAGCTCGCCAAATATTGTGCTCTTCTAGAGAACATGCAAAATGAAGATGGAGGATGGGGAATATACAAGGGTTCACCCTCAGATGTTAGAGTCACATATTATGCCCTAATGAGCATGAAAATCTGCAATCCCCAGAGCGAAGCTGTTTATAGAGGATTAGAATTTATGAGAAGGGAGATGGAAAAGAACAAAGAACTAATCCTAATGGATGGAAAGTTAAGAGATGAGTACTTGTATGCACTTTTAGCACTACTCGAATATAGAAGCTTGGACTGGAATGAGAGAAAAGTAGAAAGAGCCCTAATAGAGAGTTCGGAATGGGGCTTTGCATATGGTAAGCAACCCCTTACCACAGCTCTCGCCATTAAAGCCCTTTTAAAAATGGGTGCCGATAAAACTACTCCTATCGTAAAAGAGAACATAGAATGGTTATTAAGGATAAAGAAAAACGGAGGATGGGGCTTTATCTTTAGAACTGTGATAGTTGATTGGAATTATGCTCCAGAGTACCCCGCAACTATTGAAATTTTCAACGTTCTTTGGCCATTGGTAGACGAAGAAGACCTCAAAGATACTATAGAGCTTCTTAGAAAAACTCCACCAAGAATAGAATGGCAGAAGTTATACGCCTATCTATCATTATCCGAGAAGAGCATTGAGCCTTACTGGAGCCCAGAAATTTCAGAAAGTGAAAACAATTCATTAACAGTAGCTATGCTCGTAAGGTACTATTCAATGTTCCCAGGAGTAGCAAAAGTCAATTTATATTCAGTCATCACAGAACTAAAAGACAAAAATGTTTCCATGATAACAACTACAGAAGTCCTTAAAGACACTGTGAAAGCAATGCTAAAGGATAATTTCAACATCATAGTTAACGAAACTGTTTTTGCTGATCCTGAATTATTAGAAGTTCCAGAAAGAGGCAATTGGATCGTCATAGCTCCAATATCAGCTGTGAAAGTTCATGAGTACAATGCAGACGTGAAAGTAAGGGTAGGAGAAGAGATAAAAGTTAATGACCTTCCAGTAGAAGGAAAAGCAATTCTATTCATTATTCCAGGGAGAAACAGGAATGGAAACTTAATATTCATCCTATATACAGAGCCTAAAGAGTACGCAGAAAAGCTTGCAGAAGTTATTTTCTCACAACCTATAATAAAGTACATCCATGGTAAATGTGTGGTAATAACATGGAAAGATACTAACAACAATGGAAACGTTGAAATTGAAGAGATTGACATGAAATTCCTAAAATAGAGGTGATAAAACTGTGCGAGCCATAATAATTGGAATTGGTCAGTGTGGAACAAAAATAGCAGATATATTCTCCTTAGTTGATTTCGAGGCTTTGGCTATCAACACATCAAGAGGAGATCTAGAGTACCTAAAGCACATTCCTCCAGACCGAAGAATCTTGATAGGAGAGAGTATAGTGGGAGGAAAAGGTGTCAACGCAAATCCAGTGCTGGGTAGAGAGGCTATGAAAAGAGACCTTCCAATGGTAATGAAAAAGATATCCTCTCTAGTAGGATTTGAAGATGTTGATATCTTCTTCCTAACCTTTGGTTTTGGAGGGGGAACAGGAGCTGGGGGAACCCCAGTATTAGCAGAGGCCTTAAAAGAGGAATATCCAGACTCCCTCGTGGTAGCAATAGGAGCCCTACCCTTAAAAGAAGAAGGAATACGACCAACGATCAATGCTGCAATCACAATCGATAAGCTATCTAAGATAGTGGACTCGATAATAGCAATTGACAATAACAAGTTAAAAGAAAGTAACGAAGACATTAGCCAGGCCTACGAGAGGATAAATTATGCAATCGTGGAGAGAATAGCCTCCTTACTGGCTTTAATAGATGTCCCAGGGGAGCAAACTTTAGATGCAAGCGACTTAAAATTTGTGTTGAGGGCTATGGGAAGCTTTGCAACAGTAGGTTACGCAAAGGCAGACGCAACAAAAATCAAAAGTTTATCTAGACTGATAATAAGATCTTTCGAAAACGAGGGTTTATACCTTGATGTTAATATAGAATCAGCTCTTTACGGCTTAGTTGCAATCCACGGACCTCCAGAAGCATTGAAGGCAAACGAGATCTTTGAGGCATTGAACGAGCTAACCCAAAGGATAAGAGGAAAGCAAATTTTTAGAGGATTTTATCCAGATCCCAGGGAAAGGGAAGTTGAGGTAGTTACATTGCTCAGTGGAATTTACGAAAGTAAGAGCATTGAAGAGATCGTTATTACAGCCAAAAAATATGCTCAAGAATTTTTAAAAGCTAAGGAAGAGGGAGAATCTAAAAAGAAGAAGCTACTAAGTGGATTGCCAGATTTCGATGACATATACCCAGGTGAAGCAGATGATCAAAGTTAAAGATTCAGTTGAAGTGGCCCTTGAACTTGATGAAAAGAGAGTTTATGAACACATAGCTCACGAAAGTGCTGAAGACATGGTTAGGATAATTTCCTCAGTAGACGCTGAAAGAGCAAAACTCAAGGGGATGACAGTTCACTATATCGACGATTGGGATTTACTGATAAGAGAAAGAATTAGGAAAGGTAAAAGGCATACCGCATTTGACTTCTATAATCCAACCCTACTAGAAACCTGGGAAGAAAAAGTCAAACTTGCTAAAAAAATTCTAAGATGGAGAAAATATTCAATAATGGGAATTATAGCCCTAATTATCGGACTTGGAATTTTAACATTTTTCCTTGAAATCCCCCTAGTAATATTTGGCCTTGCCTTATTCCCAGTGTTGTTTTATCTCAATGACTATCTTCTCCAAAAGGTTGATACAATATACTACGAACTTGTTCAATTCTTCATATATGAGCTTAGAGAATTAGTTAAGCGATATAAGTTAGACCCCAAAAAATACGGATTCACTCTGTACAACCTAGATTATAGGGATGTTGAATTCAATAGAAATAGGGGCATTGTCAAACTATAACCCCAAAGATTAAATATTTCTATGAGTAGAAAAAAATAGGGGAAAACATGAAGAAAGGTCAGGTCTCACTGGAATTCCTCTTCATATTTATGATATTCACATTAATCCTCATATACTCAATAAGGATGACAACATTTGAGAGTGGGCCTTCAGTAGAGGTCGCAAGAACCCAAATTAGTCTTGAAGAGAAAGCCTTAGCCGATGCAATTTCAAATACAATAAGCCAAGTATATGCCCACGGCCCTGGTTCAAAGTCTACAACATATGTTCACTTAACATATCTAAGATGGAAAACACAGATAGAGAGGGTTTACGGAATTAATAATCCCAGCATATTCATTACCTACAAAAATGGAACCTGTGTAACGATAAAAGGAGTATCTTGGATAGAGGAAGGAGGAAACAAAACGGTATTTTGTTCTGAATCTCTGCTTAAAGTTGACTGGTCAAACAACGGTACTATTTATAACCCATCCACTACTCACGCAGGAAATCAAGGGCTAGAGATCCCCGTGGAAAAGCTCAAAAAGACCCTTAAGATAGTTGTGGAGTGGAATCCAGATAAAAGCCCAGAGTGGAGTTACAATGAAGCTGAGGGAACTCTATATATAAACATTGGAATAGGGTGAGAAGGCAATGAAGGCTCAACTAAGCATAGACTTCATATTCGCAATGACATTACTCTTGATATTCTCCCTTGGCCTAATGAGCTTTGCATTTGAGGAGAAAGAAGAAGTTGAGACACTAAACCATGCGGCAAAAGTTAGAGTGTTTGCAATAAGCCTACGAGACATGATAAATAAGGTCTACGCTATGGGGCCTGGGTTTGCTGTAGTTAAGGATATCCCCTTCACACTAGGTTCAAAAGATAACGTGACAATAACAGTAAGCACTGAAAGGAAAGTCACAGTTGTAGCTTATATAGAGGGGAAAAAATACACAGTAACTGAGACCCTTCAAGTCCCTATATTTGAAAACACGTCTGTGATTATTGAGAATGAAACTACAAAAAAGATTGTAATAAAGTATGAAGATGGAAGAGGTGTGATCCTTGAGAGGGCAAACGGCAATTGAATTTATGCTAATATTTGGAGTGATAATGGTCACTATCATTGTTTTATTTCATCCCATATTAACTAATCAGAGAGACACAATTGTAACAAGTACTTTTAAGGAGATCGCCTCAGATGCATGTTACTATATAAACCTGGGAGTCAAGGTAGAAGACTACGAGCATGAGCCACTGAACAATTTAGTTGGAAATGTTAAGTGTAACTTTCTAGGAATTTCCGTCGATTCAACTACCGGCGAGATTAGGGTAACGTTGAAATTCGAGGTAAATGGTAATGCTCAAGATTTTGCTAGTGGAATCATAGAGTATATTAAAAGGAGGATCACGGAAATTAGAGGATTCACAATAACAGATAAAGGCGAAATATTTTACAGAGATTCTAAAATAACAATTGAAATCCTCACCTAGTCTTCTATTATCTCCACACTACCAAAAGCGTTTAAAGAATGCAAAATTAGGAGATAAAGGGTTGTGTAAGGCTCAATTCCATAAGTTTTCACGAATCCACTTCCTTTCTTAGGAATTACTAGTATTTCTACCTTTTTAAAGTCTGGAATTATTATGACATCTCCCCGAGCCCTAATCTTAAAATTCCACCGCAATCCTTTACAAACCCTACTAAGAAATGCTATAGCTCCTTCCCATTTGTCCACGTTCGTTTTATAATATATGGTATATCCCAAGGTATCACCAATTATAGTAATGATGTTAATGTTTATAAAAATTACTATAAAATTTCAGGAATAAAAGTAGAATTTTATGTAATGAAGATCCAAAAGATTTTTAAATTAATTTAAGTTCTCTCTAGATGATGATAAGTAAAAGAATTATGCTCATGATCCTAGGAGTAGTTATCCTAACACCCACAGTCTCTGCATTAAGCATTAGCTGTCCTTCTGAAGTACTATATGATCAAACTCTTCAGTGTGAAATCATAGGAGTTAGCAAACTCAAAGAAGATAACATAGAAGTAATGCCTCCTTTGCCAGTTTTTATTGAAGACAAGCATGTTAGGATTTATACTGATACTATTATCCAGAGAAGGCGTGAGAATTTTAGAGTTGCTTTAGGCCCAATGCCTAAATGGGTTGTTGCAGCGGCTCCCCTAAATCTTTCAATTCTAATAAAAGATCCAGAATCTAAGATGACTTATTACTTCAACAAAGTGGTCTACTTAAAAGTACCGCTCAAGAAGATTTTGAAAGCTATTGGCTTTGGAGCATTTGTAATTGGAGTTATCTTTATAGAAGTTCTTCCGCAATATACTTCCGGAAGAGCTTTTGTAGCTTCAATTGTGGGTCCTATTTTATGGCTTGGGGATAAGTATTTAGTGACTCTCTCAGCTCTCATTGTTTATTTTGGACTTTCAATTACCTGGGATGGAAGTTTAGATAAAAGTGCTCAAGAACTTATTAAGAGCTTAGTTGTAACTGGGAGCATAACAGTTATTCTCCTATTGGGAATTGCACTTGCACTTGGATTATATTTAAACAAATATCCGAAAGTTTCGTTCTTTACAGGGTTGGAATGGACAACTCTCATCCCCCTAGCACTTGGTTCATCTTCTAGAGAAGACTACACCATAAGCTTTTTCATTCATATCTTCTTGATATGCATAATAGCGATTATAATATGGCGCTATGCAGACTATCCATACTCCAAGTGTAGAAAAGCTCTTAACTTCTTTGATAAATTCTCTATCCCTTTCAATTTCCTATTACTTAGCTTCTTTTATGCATTTTATGTTGTGAAAACTCCAAAGCCTGTTCAAGCGTTTTTCTTAGCCACAACAGGATTTTTTATGTATTCAACTAAATTAGCCTTTGAAAAGGTAAAAGAGGCCAAAATTCAGTTTGATAAGGACATAAAACGCATCGAAAGAGGAGGCATGAATATTTATAGCATTTAAAAATTTTAAGAAAGTAGCTATAAAGTATGCATGAGATGATGAATAAACCCGTTGCTGAAAAATGATGAGAGGATCGACTAGCTGACTACAGCTCACCACATATCTTTGCAAAATTCCTCAGTATATCTGCCCCATGCTCTGTATGGGCAACCTCTGGATGAAACTGAACTCCATAGATTGGAAGCTCTTCATGCTTCATTGCCTCAACTGGACAAGTATCACTCCTTGCAAGGAGCTTAAACTTCGGTGGAAGCTTTTTAACTTCATCCATATGGCTTTCCCAGACCCTTACTTTTCTCGGCAATCCTTTGAAGATGTCGTTCTCGTCGATTATTTCAATTTCAACTAAGCTATACTCTGCTTTCTCTCCTCTCCCAACTTCTCCCCCAAAGAACTTTGCTATGAGCTGGTGCCCAAGGCAAATCCCTAGAATTGGAACATTGAATTCTTCGTAATGTTCAAGAATCTTTTCACAATTACCAGTGTTCTCTAAGCTTGGTCCTCCAGAAAAGATAATCCCCTTAGGTTTCATTGCCTTTATCTCATCCAAAGGAGTGGTGTTAGGGATTATCTTTGCTTCTACTCCTAAATAGCGAAGAGTTCTCCATATCCTATGGACATATTGCCCTCCGTTGTCCATTATAATGATCATCTCACTCCCTCACTCAAATTCTATTGTTGCAGGTGGCTTGTTCGTTATGTCATAAAGTACCCTTCCAACTTCGGGAATCTCGCTAGTTATTCTGAAAGCTATCCTCTGAAGAACTTCCCAGGGGACGTTCATAGCATTTGCTGTCATACCATCTACACTTTCGACAATTCTTACTGCAATAGTTTCCTTGTACGCCCTAATATCCCCCTGAACGCCTACAGTTTTAACTCCAAGGAGAACAGCAAAGGCTTGCCATGGCCTTAGTCCAGCTTTTTCAATTTCCTCTTCCACAATAGCATTTGCCTCTCTAACTATTCTTATCTTCTCAGGAGTTACTTCTCCAATAACTCTGACAGCAAGTCCTGGGCCTGGGAAAGGCATTCTGTTGTAGATTTTCTCTGGAAGGCCTAACTCCTTGGCTAATTGTCTAACCTCATCCTTATAGAGATCTCTAAGAGGTTCTATTATCTTTAGATTTAACTTCTCCGGCAATCCTCCAACGTTGTGATGGCTCTTGATTTTTCCTTGACTTTCAATCCAATCTGGTGCTATTGTCCCCTGAATGAGATATTCCGCCCCAATGTCCTTTGCAACTTCCTCAAACACCTCTATGAATACCCTTCCAATAATTTTTCTTTTCTCTTCAGGATCTACAACTCCCTTTAGAGCCGCGAAGAATCTGTCTTGAGCATCAACATAATGGAGATTCATGCCAAACTCGTCCCTAAAGGTTTTAATTACAAACTCTGGTTCACCTTTTCTTAGAAATCCAGTATTTACGAATACTGCATGAAGCTTATCACCTATTGCTCTGTGAGCTAAAACTGCTGCAGTTGAACTATCAACTCCACCTGAAAGTGCAATTATCGCCTTGGAGTCCCCTACTGTCTCTCTAATTTCCTTAATTTTTTCTTCAATGAACTTTTCCCACACTCTAACTCACCTCTTCGTCAAACAATTGTTTAAATTTTGTTAAAAATCTTGCGAAATTAAACATTAACTTGTAAATAAATTTCCCCTCCTGAACACTTTTAAATAAAGAGATATATAAGGATTAAGTAAGGACTTTTTCCACCATATCATTCTCAATTGCCTCTTTAATTTCCATAGCTATCCTTCTTCCAGTGCTTACTGGTCTGTCATATTTAAGCCACGTGTAAGGAGAGCCGTTAACGAAGATGTTAGTTCCAGCAACTATTCTCGCCGATATTTCAAAGACTACAAATTCAAGATCTGGTGTAAATACTCCCTCGAGACAGAACGGACCCCACAGCCCTCCCATAAGCTCTTCCGCAGCTTTTACAACTTTCTCTCCTACCTCGATTACATCAATTAAAAGGCTCTCCCTTAAGACTATTGGGATGTTCCCTATGACAGTATAAGTTATATCCATATTCAACTCAAGCTGATCTCTTGCTGGTATTCTTCCGATTCCGTCAACGTTGCTCTCATATCTCCTGTCTATGCTCATCAGCTCCAGCTCTTCCCTGACTCTAGAGTAAAAGTAGTGAGGATATACCGGGACTCCTAAAATGTATTCTTGGATTTGAATGTTCTTTAAATTTTCCTTACTTTTAATCCCCAGGAACTTCTCAGCTTTTCTCCAGAAATCTTCAGGGTCTTTAGCTAAGAAGTATCCTTTTCCTCCTTTAGCTCCATGTGGCTTTACAATCACTGGCTTATCTATGTCATCAGGATCTTCATAAACCTCTGGAACTCTTACTCTTGCCTTTTTGAGCCATTTTCTCTCTAAATCTCTGTCACTCTCCCACCTAAGAACTCTTTTATTTCCAAAATATGGAACTTTCATGTTTTCAACAAGTTCTATTCCCAAGTGTGCAACAAAGGAACCTGTTGGAATTACCACAGCATTCAGATTCAGTAATTCCTCTTCTGGATACTTTTCTTCAATGAAATAATCAGCTACTGGGAAGTATTTTGTATATAGGGGCTTCACCCTCGAAGAACCAAATGCTATCGTCTCAAATCCCTCATCTTTTGCTCCCTTGAGTATTTGAAGGGCCGAGTGAGAGGCATAAGTTGCTATTCTAACCATCATATTTTCACCATTTTTATGTAAAAATCCGAGTTTTTTTAAACATTTTTCGACATTTTTATGTAAATAAAAAGCTTAAACTTCAAACCAGAAGAGTTCATAGGTGAAAGAAAAAATGACCAAAATTGTTACTGGAATTTTACTTGTCTTAGTTCTAATGGCAGGTGGATGTATAACTCCCCAGGGTGAGATACTGTTAGGATAACTGGGGCATCACCTCCTGAAGCCATTCAGTAACATCACCAGGCGGATCACCAAAACTAGAATGAATTCTGACAAAATTATA
>NZ_JASKLM010000075.1:0-5627 GCF_030153625.1 Pyrococcus sp.
TAGATATAATGTCAATATCTACGTTCTCTGGCTTGTTTTTTAAATCGACTAAATTTCTTTTTGAGAATTTTTCAACATGCCTGAAGTATGGAAATGGCAAGTAATGAGCTAGTTCAGAGAGATAGTTGTGACGGACTAAAACATAAATTCTTCCAACTTCCTTAGCCATTGCTTCTGTAAAATCTTTTATAAAAGAATTGTAGTGGGGGGCTATTATAAGAACTCTCTTTTTATCTATCAACGTTCTTTATCACCTCCGCAATTTTTTCCGAAGCTCTCCCATCGCCAAACTTGTAGGTGTAAGTTTCTCCCGATGGTTCAAATTCTCTAACAGCTCTAAGTATTTTCTCTTTATCTGCCCCAACAAGCACGTTCCAACCATCTTCAACCGTCTCTACCCACTCAGTTCTTTCTCTCAAAGTTATGCAAGGTACCTTTAAAAAATACGCTTCTTTCTGCACACCACCACTATCAGTCAGTATCTTTTTTGCGTTCTTTTCTAACATTAGCATGTCTAAATAACCAACGGGCTTGGTTAAAATAACATTATCCGCTCTTTCAAGCCCCTCATAAAGCCCATAAACCCTCAAGAATTTCACAGTCCTCGGATGGACAGGAAAAACTATTTCCTCCCCACTCTCCACAAAAGCACTCACTATGCTCTCCAATCTGTCTTTATCATCAGTATTCTCCGCCCTGTGAACCGTTGCAAGGAGGTAACTTTTCGGCCTCAACCCAAGCTCCTTCAAGATTTTGGAGTTTTTCCTCGCTATTTCAATGTTGTAGAGCAAAGCATCGTACATGACATCTCCAGTCAAGTAAACTCCCTCTTTAATGCCCTCATTGTGCAGGTTTTTCACCGCTGTTTCAGTTGGGGCAAATAAGTAATCACTAACGTGATCCGTCAAAACCCTGTTCACTTCTTCCGGCATTCTCCTATCAAAACTCCTTAATCCCGCCTCAACGTGGGCAACCTTAATGTGCAATTTCACCGCAGCTAGAGCACCAGCAAGAGTCGAATTAGTATCACCATAAACCAGAACCAGGTCAGGCTTTTCTTTCACTAAAACCCCCTCAATCCTCTTCAACATTTCCCCAGTCTGGTAACCATGAGTCCCCGAGCCAACACCAAGGTAATAATCCGGCTCTGGGATATTCAACTGCTCAAAAAATACCCTGTTCATCTCATAATCATAATGCTGACCAGTATGAATCACTATTTCATCAAAATACCCCCTCAACACCCTCGAAACAGGCGCCATCTTAACAAACTGCGGCCTAGCACCAACAACCGTCACAACCTTCATACCCATCACCTAAAGCGATATTGAATGTCAGGATTCTGTCTGAACTCTTCAAGGCTTTCAGGATAGTTCTCTATGAACCAGACCATAAAAGCCGTTATGTCGATTTTTTCCTTAAGCAGTTTTTCTCTCTTTTTGTACCATTCCTTCTTTAGGTTCTCCTCCTGCACGAGTTCAACTGCCTTTTTGATGGCAAGCTCCTTTTCAGAAATCTGGTAGTTATACATCAGACCATATCTTTTTTCAAGCTCGATGAAATTACCCATGTCATTCGGGCCCACGAACTTGTTGCACCGTATTACAGGCGTCCCTAAAATTGCCGCTTCCGTGGCCATGGTCTGAGTGTCTGTTACTAAAAGTTTTGCATGGTAAATCACATCGTGTATTCTGGTCTTTGGAACCGGGAGAGCGTAGTCCTCAAGCTCTTTTGGAAGCTCCGTTTCGCTGGATATAAAGACTCTTGCGTGTTTTTCAAGC
Organism: Pyrococcus sp.; assembly: GCF_030153625.1. Taxonomy (NCBI): domain Archaea; kingdom Methanobacteriati; phylum Methanobacteriota; class Thermococci; order Thermococcales; family Thermococcaceae; genus Pyrococcus; species Pyrococcus sp. Next base: position 1,782 of record NZ_JASKLM010000075.1, read on the forward strand.
TCCTTGACGAGTCTTAGCTTGTCCTCGTAGGAGAATCCTCCAATTCCTATGTCGTGAACTGCATCAAAGGCGTTGAATCTCAGTAGGACATAGTCTTCCCCCTCTGAAACGCCCATCATATCTAGGACGTCATCTCTGGGAGTGTAATAGTTTGGGTGGAGGTACGCAAGTTCCTTGTAGCTTGCAACTCTGAGGTGCTTTTCACCGAGGTCGTCCAAGAAAGATTCTGGGGTTATGACAACATCTGAAAAGGGTAGAAACATTTTGTATTGAAGTTCGAGGTACTTGCTTGATCTAAACTCACTATCAGTAAAGACTAAGTTAGATGACCTCAATAATAACGAAGAAAAAGTATCATAAAGACCAAACCCAACAACTAAATCTGGCTTAAAACCATATAATTTCTTAGTCGCTCTTAGAATATCAAATGGCAAGGACAGAATTTTCCCATACTTTGAATTTGCTTGGTAGGAGTATATTATCGGAACCAATCCCTCAACTACGTCCAATGTTTCTCTATACTTACGGAAAAGGAGCTTACACTTATGGCCATCTTCCATTAGTTTCTCAACGATATTCCTCCAAAAATGCCACTGTGCGGGAGTATTTATAAATAGTGCAATTCTCATGTTTTACACCACCTCATTCCTTTACCATCCTAGCTAAAACGTTCAGCAGCAGCCCAGCAACAAACAGCTGAATTCCAATTATCACAAATATACCCGCACCAATAGCTTGGGTCAGGTATACATTACCGCCCTTGTAATAAGGCTCAAGGGCTAAATATGCCAGCACTCCAGCAACAATAAACGAAATTAAGCTTAAAACTCCAAACAGCAGCAGAGGCCTCCTATATCCAATAAGGCTAACGATGGAAGCCAGAACACTGAGCCCATGAACAAGGGGATTTTTCTTGTGCTTGTTTGGAACGTCGTAACGAACGCTTATTGGCACTTCCCTAATCCTGATTCCTTTTTCCTTGGCCTTCACCACCATATCGGTTTCCACTGAGTAGTCTTCACTCTCGAGATCTATACTCTCAAGGGCTTTTCTGTTCATTGCTCTGAAGCCGCTCTGTGAATCAACCTCCACTCCGGAGACAGCCTTTGTGCCCTTGTTGAGAACCCAGAGACCAAGGCGCCTGTAAATTGGGATTTTCTTTTTGCTCCCATTTAAATAGCGGGAACCTATAACCAGGTCGGCTTCCCCTTTCATTATGGGATCAACGAGAAGAGGTATCTCATCAGGATTGTGCTGGCCATCGGCATCTAGGGTTACGACGATATCATAGTCCTGGCTCAGGGCGTACTCAAAACCGCTCTTTAGGGCGGCCCCCTTACCCATGTTAACCTTGTGCCTTATAACAACGGCTCCAGCTTTTTGAGCTATTTCAGAGGTTCTATCATAGGAGCCATCGTCAACAACTAGAACGTCACCATATTTCTTGGCAAGAGCAACAACTGAGCCAATCGTTAATTCTTCATTGTAAGCTGGAATCACTATGAGGGTTTTCATATTATCCACCTTTTAGAGACACCTTCAGAGCTTAAATATCTCCGTTGTTCCATAGACTTCAACTTATTTATACTCTCCTTGAGCACGGCTTTTACCAATTTTAATGTTATTAAGGAGCTTTTAAGTTTTTCGTTAGTATCCAAAGATTTTGAGGTATAACAATACGCTAGGAATTTAAATTTATTGCAACAATCTGTTTCATCTTCCTTCTCACCTCCTTCTGAAAATTCCCCTGTCGACGACCTTTTTGCCCTCCGCATAGGCATACCTTATCACCGTGCCGTTGACTTCACTTGGCAGCTCGAATTCCTCTAACCCTTTAACGGGATACCACTTGCTAAAGACCATCGTTCCGTTGTCGAGGAAGCCCCCGATTCCTAATCTCGTTCCGGTTGCGTTCTCAAAGTGAAAGATTATCTTTCCATTAGCCTTTTCAATTCTCACATTGGGGTGCTTGAGTTTAAGTATCTTCACAATACCCCCATCGGAATAAACCAGCTCATAGGGCTCCTCCGGCTTTATGAATAGCTTAGCAAGGGTTGTGTTAAAGGCTTCCTCGTTCATTAAAATAGCATACTTGTAGTTAAGGTTTATGTAGAGGTAGGCGTTGGAGTTGGAAGAGGAGAGCTCAGGCTTTATTATCTCCCCTTTATACTCTGCGTAAACCTCCTTTGGAGTTAAAGCCTTTCCACCAACGTTCACCACGGCATTCCACTTCTCCCCGGGCTTGACAATCACCCTGTAGTTCTCCTTCTGAAAGACAAACGCTCCAAGGGAGGAAACCATGGGCAATATAACTATCCCGTATTCCTCCGTTATGTTATACTTGGGATGCATTCTCGCGGTATCAACGATAGCACCGAACTTGAGGAAGTCGTAATAAGAAACAACCACGTAATCAACTCCAAGGCTCATAGCCCAGTTCTCGTCGAATTTCCCAAGATAGTATAGAGCAACATTAGTGTTTGGACCCCCCTGAGCAACGGGAGACCTCCTCGAGTAGTATGTGACCCAGTGCCCGTAGTCCCACCATGCCAGAACTATATCGTTCTCATTCGAGTTCTCTCTAAGCCAGGTTAAAGCCCTCTCCCAATTATCATTCATAAAGGGCTTTTCTTTCCATATTCTATCCAGAGTTATTACGCCGTTTGCGGAGGGGATTAAGAGAAGTAAAATTAAACCAACTGTAAGACCTTTTTTACCATCAAGTTTGGGCTTTAAAACGCTGTAAAGCTCCCAGAGTCCAAAACCCGCCATCAAAGCAATTCCCATGGATCCTATGAATAAAAACCTCGTCCACGTCCTGATCATGTAAAGACCCGGCACGATAAGCCCGAGCAGCATGAAGTCCTGAACCTTAGCCTTCCTGAACCTCAAGAAGAAGAGAGGGGCTAAAAACATGGAGAGTGCAAAGGCATTCCAGAGGTCATCAAAGCTGGAAGGTTGAGTCTCCATTATGGGGGCTTCTTTAAAAATGCCAAATCCAGTTGATAGCTCCTTCAGGGCTTCAAACCTGTAGAAGAGAACAAAGACTCCAAGCAATCCAAGCCCAATTAAAATTCCCACTTTTACTCTAACGTCCCTAACGAATCTACCAGCGATGAAGAGAAGCACTATGAATGCAAGGGCTAAGGGAACCAAGTACTTAACGTGAACCAGAAGGTAGGCATCTTTTATTGTGCCGAACTCAAGGGCTAACTTTTCCGCAACCCTTTTGCCCAGCCATCGGTCATAACCCAGCATCCCATAGCCAAACTTTTCTCCCAAGGAGTTGGCGATAAAAGCCCCCAGAAGAGTTGATAAAGTTAACAAAAGGGAATCAAGGAGCTTCTTCTCGTCCAGAAGAAAAGCTCCTACGGCTAAAAACACTGCGTTTGCGAGCAAAAATATGAAAATTGGATAATACGCCTGCCAGAAAATCGAAGCAAAACCGCTCGCAAGGGCCGGGATTAAGTAAAAGACAAGCCTCTTATATCTCCACGCCCTTCTGGTCTTGCTTAGAGCCAGAGAAACCCCAAACAAAGCCACCGAATACCAGAAGAGCATGTAGTTGTCTCCCCTATAGTAGTTGGCCATCGACCTGAAGATGTGCCCGAAGCTTATTGCAAGGAAGAGGGAGGCAAAGAAAGCTTTCTTCCCATCGTAGAGCTTCAGGAGTGCAAGGTATAAGAAGACCACCGTCAAAACACCAAAAATCAGGGGCGTGATTCTGAAAGCGTTATAAAGAGAAACCCCAAAAACACTCAAAATCTTGTAAAGATAGGCAGGAGTCATCCAAAGGCCGAGGGGATGAAAGGTTTTAATCTGATAGCCCCAAGGGCCACCGGCAAT
>NZ_JASKLM010000076.1:0-5551 GCF_030153625.1 Pyrococcus sp.
CCTTGTCCTCAAGGAGGAACGCTATTTTCTTCCCCATCTCCCTTGAGTCCCTCGGGTCAATCAGGAAGCCGTCGTATCCGTCCTGGAGAACCTCCGCCGGCCCTCCAAATTTAGTGGCTACGATAGCTGTTTTGCATGCCATTGCTTCGAGCATAACTATCCCGAAGGGCTCGTAGGGAGAAGACAATACGAAGACATCCGCCGCGGAGTAGTACTTAGGAACAAGCTCTCTGGGTTCTATGGCGGGGATTATCTTGATGTGCTCCTTCACCCTGAGGCTTTCGATAAGGCTTAGGAGCTTGTTCATCTCCTTCTCCTCTTCCTTCGCTCCAGTACCTGTGCTTATGAGCACGAGGAAGTCCCCCGAGTAGTATTCCCTTATGTACGGGACGCTCTTTATGAGGAGGTCGAGCCCCTTCCTCGGGTCGAGCCTCGCTAGTGCAAACACCAGAGGGACGTCCGGGAGGCCAAGCTCCCTCTTCAGCTCTCCCTTCTCTCCCATCGGCCTGTAGAATGTTGTGTCCACGCCTATGGGAATCACGTGGATTTTTTCTCTTGGTATCTCGTAGAGGGTTGCTATGTCGTTCTTCTCAATCTCGGTCGTTGCTACTATGGCATCGCTCGTCTCGTAGATTTTCTTCTCAAGCTCTATCCTCTCCTTATAGGGCTCAAAGTCTCCTAAGGCCTTCGCCTTTAGTATTCCAAGCGAGTGGGAGGTGTGAACCATTTTAGCCCCGTGGCGCTTCTTGAGCTCCATCCCTACGAAGCCGCCATCCCAATAGTGGGTGTGAATGACGTCATAGGCTTCCCTCTCGAAGTACTCCGAGACCCTGTCTGTGAACTCCGGGAGGTAGGGCATAAGCTTCTCCTTGGGGATGAATCCTTCGGGCCCGCACTCTATCCTGATGACCCTGACGTTCTCGTTTATGTGCTCTACCTCCTTTCTTCCGCCCCTCTGCCTCGTGAATATGTCCACTTTAACTCCGAGCTTTCCGAGGTGTTTGCTGAGCTCCTTGACATAAACACACTGTCCACCAGTGTCGGGTTCTCCAAGCTTTCCAAGTGGGTCACCATGGGGAGTTATCATAGCTACCCTCATAACCTCACCCCTTAACTCCTGTTGTAGCAATACCCTTGATGTAGTACCTCTGTCCGATAAGGAACAGTAGTATCGAGGGAAGTGATACAAGTATTGTTGCGGCAGTTAAGAGATGATACTGGGCTATAAATTGCTCTTGGAAGATAATAAGGCCTAGCTGTACGTTTCTCATCTCCGGAGATTTTGTTAAGATTAGCCATTTGAAAAGAGAATTCCATTCTGCTATAAACGTGAACATTGAAAGCGTTAACACTGCAGGAGTTGCCAGCGGAAGCATTATCTGCCAAAGTATCCTAAATCTCGAGGCTCCATCTACTATAGCAGCTTCTTCTATGTCTCTTGGAATTGTTAAAAAGAACTGCCTGAATAAGAACACTCCAAATCCATTAAAAAACCATGGAATTGCAAGTCCCCTGTAACTGTCGATCCATCCTAATTTTGCCAATATTAGGTACAAGGGTACAATAATTATCTGCTCTGAAAGAAGCATTGTTGCTATTGCAATACTGAATATCAGGTCTTTGCCTTTGAATTCCATTCTGGCAAGGGCATATCCGGCCATTGCCGATGTTATAACCTGACCCAGCGTTACTGTGAAAGCTACTATTAAACTGTTTAGGAACTTTCTTGGAAACTCACCTTGGGCCCATGCCAGCTTATAATTTTCCCAGTGCCATACTTTGGGCAATAGCCCCCCTTGAGCGATCTCTATCGGGTCTTTGAGTGATGTGAAAAATGTCCATATGATTGGGATTAAGACTATTATAACCACGACCAAAATAATCCCGTGAATTACAATACTTTTCCACTTCATATCCCCCACCTCAATATATTGCTTCCTCCCCAAACGCCTTTCTCTGGAGATACTGAACAAAGAGGACAAGAATTAGGAGTATCACTGCCACAGTTGCTCCTTGGGAAAATCTAAAGCGCTCAAAGCTTAGCACGTATATGTAATACGCAAGCGTTGTAGTTGACATCATAGGGCCTCCTCCAGTCATAGCATATATCTGGTCGAAATCTCTGAAAGAGAAAATCGTGAGCATAACAAGAACGAGCACATGAGTTGGCTTTAGCAGAGGCAGTGTTATTTTAATGAACCTCTGAAGTGAGTTTGCACCATCTATGCTGGCAGCTTCATAGTAATCTTCGGGAATTGTTTGAAGCCCTGCCAAATAAATGACCATAAAATATCCAACCCTTGCCCATACCGTCGCTATTATGACGGCGACCATAGCCCACCGTGTACTTCTAAGCCAGTCTATACTTGAAATTCCAAAATACTCCAGAACTCTATTAACGAGACCATAATCTGTATTAAACATCCAAACCCAAATTATCCCTGTAGCAACAAAAGATATTGCAGTTGGAGAGAATATTGATGTTCTGTATATGCTCCTCATTCTTATTTTTGAGTTTAAGAAAACAGCAAGAAAGAGGGATATTACCATTGTGGTTGGGACAACTCCCGCCAAATAAACCAGAGTATTCTTAAATACATTCCAAAATTCAGGGCTTGTCAAGATATTTTTATAATTCTCCAGAAAAACGAATTCCTTACCTCCTAGCCCTCTCCAGTCAAAAAAACTGATGTACACTAAATAGACTACAGGATAAGCAAGAAATGATAACATGATTATAAGTGCCGGGCTTAAAAACATGTAGGCTTCAAGTTGTTGTTTGAATTCCCGGATTGCCATTTTTCTCCCTCCAAAAAATTAGAAGAGAAGTATCAAGAACCAAATAACGACATTATTTTTTCCTGTGCTTCTTTTAATGCTTGGGCTGGATCTTTCTTCTGAAGTAGCGCTGCTTCAATTGCTTCACCGATTGCGGCAGACATATCTGGGTATTGTGGAACTGGTGGTCTAGCTTTTCCGTACTGTAAGTTTTCTACATAAATCTTAATGAAGGGATTCTCCTCAAGGAATTTCTTGTATTCTGGATCCTCTGCAGCGCTCTTACAAACTGGAAGGTACCCAGTTTTTAAAGCCCATGTGACCTGGAATTCAGGACTCATAATGTATTTTGCAAATTCCCAAGCGGCTTTTTCTCTCTCAGGTGTAGTTTTAAAGATGAACAGGTTCTCACCACCAATGTTTGTTGCAATTCTTTTGTCGTAGGGCATTAGCATAACTCCTACCTTGTCGAGCCAATTTTGCTCTTTAAGGACTGGGAAGTTCCAAGGTCCGTTTATTGTCATTGCAACCCTTCCAGCAAAGAAGTCATCTAGCTTGTAACCTGCATTGGGTTCGCTAAGCTTAGCAACTTTGTCTTTGTAAACAAGATCGACCCAGTATTGAAGTGCCTTAACTCCAGCATCACTTGCAAATGCAGGTTTTCCATTTTCATCAAGTAATTCTCCGCCTGCTGACCATAAGAAAACCTCCCAAGTCCAGGCTGTCCACTCATATCTACCAAAAGGAACCATAAAGCCGTACTGATCTATTTCACCGTCTCCATCTTTGTCCCTTGTGAGTTTTCTTGCAAGTTCTCTAAATTCCTCCCAAGTTAAGGCTTTACCCATATATGCCTCGGGGTCGAGACCTGCTTCTCTGAAGAGCTCTTTGTTATAATAAATCGCCAAGTTGTTTGTATCAAAGGGGGCCGTATATATCTTTCCTTTGTATGTTCCAAGCTCCCAGAGCCCCTCGTATATGTCATCCTTGTTAAATGACGGGTCGTTCTTTATGAAATCCTCAACAGGAGCTAAAACTCCTGCTTCTGCAAAAAAGCCAGTCTGAGCTGGGTTCAACCATACAAGATCTGGAGGAGTGCCTGCTTGTACAGCAGCCATAATCTTTGGAACAGCCTTATCTTGGGCTCCATAGTTGACAATCTTTATCCTAATGTTTGGGTGTTTCTCCATAAATTTGTTGACTAGTTCTTCGAGAACCTTTTGGTTTTCTGGGGCTTCAATCCCATGCCAGAATTCGAGTTCAATAATCTTCTGTTCTTCTTGGCTTGAAGACTGTGTTTGTGTTGCTGTGCTAGTTGTTTTGCCACCCCCAATGCACCCACTTGCTATTACACTAAAACCCAAAATTCCAAGGAGCAACATGACAAACATTAATTTTCTCATGTTTAACACCTCATGTACTTGTAGTAGTATATAGTACTTTCAGTAAATTAACAACCAACTTCATATATAAGCTTTTCTGAACATATGTGTACATACAATGCTAGGGTATACATTAATGTTAGCTCTTCGATTTTTCCAATTCCTGATTCTCTTTGTGATGTTTTTGCAAATGAGCTCTCAAGTTAACAGACAGTTTAACATAATCATTATGGAGAAGAAGCCATGTCTTCTACTATAGGAGCAGAAACAGGGAAGAAAGGCTCATACTCAATTCTTTTAAAGTCTTATTGGAACGTTTCTATTTTTCCTTTTCTTGACTGTGTCTATGTATCTTTCAATTCTTTTAAAGTCTTATTGGAACTCGTTAAAGTCCTTAACGTCTATATCTGCGCTCATTAAACTTTCAATTCTTTTAAAGTCTTATTGGAACAGCATAGGCTATGGCAATTAAGCGGTCTCTCCAAAACTTCTTTCAATTCTTTTAAAGTCTTATTGGAACGACGGAAAATTCCACGATGTGCCTTGTGATCAGATAGCTTTCAATTCTTTTAAAGTCTTATTGGAACTCGTTTATACGCCGAGCGAAACTCTAGAGGTTATCATCTTTCAATTCTTTTAAAGTCTTATTGGAACCTCTGGGGGTTCTTGCCGTATTAGCCCTTTACATGGCTTTCAATTCTTTTAAAGTCTTATTGGAACTTTAAGTTCGCAACTGCGTGTTGTTCTTGTATTATTCTTTCAATTCTTTTAAAGTCTTATTGGAACCTATATTTGTCGCCGTATTTCGTGCCGTCCGGCAATTCTTTCAATTCTTCTAAAGTCTTATTGGAACGTGCAAAGTAACCAACTAAGAATATTTTTGAAGCTGTCTTTCAATTCTTCTAAAGTCTTATTGGAACGTAGCGGTACAGCAGTTTACTAGCACAAACACCACCGGCTTTCAATTCTTCTAAAGTCTTATTGGAACACCGTTATCATGGCAAAGAGGAGGCGTTTTACTTTGCTTTCAATTCTTCTAAAGTCTTATTGGAACCTCCTCTGCCTCTTTTAGCTGTTTCTCCATCTCCTTACTTTCAATTCTTCTAAAGTCTTATTGGAACGACTTATTTTTAACAGAACCATTACCTCCTGATACACTTTCAATTCTTCTAAAGTCTTATTGGAACCGGAATTGGGGACGGTCGGCGATGATTTTAAATAAGCTCTTTCAATTCTTCTAAAGTCTTATTGGAACGTAGCGAAGCCCGAAGAAGGCTTAATAGAGATATACGGCTTTCAATTCTTCTAAAGTCTTATTGGAACATGGTTGTGTAGGGTTGATTTTGAAAAAGAAAATTTCGCTTTCAATTCTTCTAAAGTCTTATTGGAAC
>NZ_JASKLM010000077.1:0-5547 GCF_030153625.1 Pyrococcus sp.
ACTACCTTCCCAAATATTAGATCAAGGTAATCTGTCTGCCGTCAGGAATAATTTCGATTTCTTTGGCCATAATATTTTCAAATACCCACTCGCCATTTATAATCTCGGCTTTAGAAAGAGAAAAGGACTTATAATGACTACTATATTCGAAGTTACTGCCTCGTTTTCTTTTGTCTATCATTTCTTTTACTGGAAAAGATATTATTCCTCTCTTATCAACTACTTCTTCTCCAATTTTAGGTTTTTTATTGGCTATCTTTATACCTTTATAACAAGAATGGATAACAGATCCTAAAAGCATGTCCGCTAACTGAAGCATATTGGCGTGGATGTATTCTTCTGTATCTTCTTTAAAATCTTTGTGTTGCGATGATTGATGAACAATTTCAGATGTCGGAGATATTTTAACATAATCTCTTAAAGGTCTAATCAAATCGTCTATTAAACGCCATAAAATCCGATCCTCACTTAGTTTGCGATGATAAGGTCCCCCATCCGAGATTATTTTTAGTATTTCGACAGAGTGATTTTTATCGTATAAGTAATGAACTGCGCCCTTGAGAAGCATTCTTAATAGAGTTTCATGATATCTTAATTCCTTTTCTTTTTTATCCCCACCATATGAATTTAAGTGAGTCATTGGATAAAATATTATAGCCATCTTGCAAAAAAGGGGGTTAGAAAAAACGTTATTTCTTTCGCTTTTTAAAGCATCTACAGCCATCTCTATAAGTTCTTTTTCGGCCTGATTATACTTTGTCCACTTTTCCCCGGAAATACTACTAAAATGAAATTTATGGTCAGCATTATAATTTTTTCTAATCTTTTTGATTTCATCATAGATTTTATCTAGTGGATCATATGTTTCTTTCATATCACCAAATAAAGTTCCTTTACGCTCTATAACGAGCTTTTTAGGAATAAAAAGCAGAATCTGCCCTTTCAAGTTTGTATTTTCAATCTTCTTTGTTTCATCATGATAAACTACAACCACGCTATGTACTTTCTCATTCATTTATATTACCTCCTCAAATAGGTGATCATGTCAAAAATCAAATCATCTCCGCTGTGGAATCTTGAATAGAGCAGATTTAACGACTATATTCCTTTTCCAGTAAGGGGGATTCTCAGATCCATAGCCGATTTTAGAGTCTAGTAAAGACATTTTTCTGATTTTTCTTAGCTCTACAATCTTCTCTGGAGACAATGGTCTCCATGTTTCCAAGTATTCTTCACTGTGAATTATGTATTCGGGAGTTAGAGTATTCGTGCTATTCAGGGGATAAACAGAGTAATCCAAAAGATCGCCCCATCCCATATTTCGTTTTTTACCTATGCCCAGCTTCTTCAAGACGGAAAGCAGTTCCTTAAGGTCATCTCTAGACACTCCATCAACAATCGCAGCCCATAGTAAATTGGTCACATATATTTTCACCTGGTAATCAACAGCTTTGTATGGTCCACGTTGAGGATCAGTTTGAGAATTAGGGAAACTCTTGACGTTTAGCTTAACTCCCAATTGCTTGCGGATAAGTGCAGTTTTAATAATATCATCCCTACGTCCGAGTCGGAGGAATATCTGAGAAGTTTCCGCCTTGTAAAGGTGATGCCTTTCTGAAGACTCATAACGTGCATCGTTACCAACAGAGAACTTTACCTCAAATCCCATTGGAGTCGTGACTATAAGGCTATTATTCTCTCTAATGGCAGGTAGCAGGTAAGAACTGCGAATTTCAGAATTCCACTCAAGTTCCTTTGATGTTAAGGTGTCTTCTAAATATTGGATTCTCCAATCTGAACTGGTAGATAGTTTGGCTTTGTAGTACTCTGCAAATGCTAGTGCCCCATCAAAAGGTATAAACTCTTGGGAAAGGATATTGGGGCTTGATAAGGAGAGAGAAAATGGAAAAACCCTGAATTTCAAAGTGATTAGGTACATCGTAGGCTCCTCCTAGCTAGAGTTCAAAGATTAAGATGTTATTCCTCTTCTTGTTGCTCCTCTTTGTCTTCTTTCACAAAATAACTGTTGGGATCTGTTTTTAATGCATTTAGTATTTTCTTTAGATTATTGCTATTTGAAATGTAGTTATCATAAGCCTGTATGAACTTCTTTTGTTCTTCTTCTGAAACACCCACTATCTCTATCTTTACTTTACCTAAGCCTCCAGCAACGCGGCCTCCTACATTGCTCAGGCGCTTAAGTGTCTTTATTACTAACCCCCATTCTTCATCACTCATAGGTATTACATCTTCAACATAGCTGTAGAATACTGTTCCTGGAATAACTACCTGACGGTATAACCTCTGTTGAATCGCGCTGTCCTCTGGTTTTACTTCTTTAGGCTCACCCTGAATTTCGTTTAAGAGTTCTTTTAATTGCATGACCTTACTTGTGTCGTCCTTACGAGTAATTAGAACTGAGTGAACAATATCTTTCAAAAGAGATGGTACTTCTTTGTCATTTTGTAATACTCCAAGGTCCTTTAACAAGGACTTAGTCTCCTCAGTGAGCGGATAGCCGATGCCAACCTTCAGTTTTCCAGGTATGATGATTTTTTTGATAGCAACGCCCATTATCGATAGTGGTAATAACAGATAGACATATTGTTCCATAATATTCTTAATAATATTGGGTTCAACCTTCGATTGTTCATTGTCTTTTCCAGCAAGGATTCCACCGCTAAAGAGCGACAAAAGTGTTCCAATGTGCGCTTTTACATCCTTATTGTTGTTTTTAGCATTGGAAATCACATCCTCGAGGAACTGAAGTGCCATCTGATCTCTAAGAACGCCTCTAAGGCTATTGCCGGGAAGCACGGGGACATCGATAGGCTTACCATCCTCCCCAATAACGGGCAGGGAATAAAGCAATGTTTCTATTCCTATGGACTCGTAGCCAACGCTTATGGGTTCAAGAGCCTTCATTTTCAGTACTACCTTCATTCTTGTCACCTCCTATCGCCTCAACATAAGCAGCATACAAAACAGTACTCAAGTAGGGATACTTTTTCAAAAAATCTATAACTTCCTCCTCATGCTCTTTGGCTTTTTCATAAATATTTTTGAAAGAACTTCCCTTTTCTCTCGATATAAAAAGAGAATCTCCAGCTATCTGACTTAGAAGCTTTTCAATGAACTCCCTAAGAGTGTTTGAACTCTTTGCAACTACTGCGATTCTTTTTGCAAGAATCGAATATTTTTTCTCTCTAACTTCCTTTCCAACTTCACTCCAGTCCACAAGGCTGTCTAACCCAGCCAATAGCTGAGTAACTAACTCCTCAATGTTTTCTTTTTCTTGCACGAGACCCACCTCCTTTTATCTTAACTTCTGGAACACCAAAAATTGGAGAATACACATCCCTAAGCTTTTGGAGTAGATAAATTCCTAATTCTGGATTTGAAGCATAAACTTTTCTTAAGACTAAAAATTCTTCTGGAAGTAAGTCTTTTTCATTGCCAGGGAAAACTACGCTTGAATGGAGTCCACTTTGAAGGATGAATTTCTTCTTCTGGTAGCCCAGTGCAACTGTCATTGCCTGAGGAGTAATCTCTATCTCATAGGGATACACTAAAACTGTTGGATTCAAGAAAAACTTTATTATCCACTCCTCTTCTTTTTTAATTGAACCTTCTTTGGAATCTTTAGTTTTATTAAAATAAAGAGAATAATAAATCTCACTTAGCAACTCTAACCAAATTTTTGATGAAATGCTCCTTATAAACTCTGTCTCCTTAAAGATTGGAACATCATGAAGGATCTTAACGTTTGGGATTAATACCTCTTGAGGGATATATTCGTTTAGCCCTTGGAGTCTGAATAGCTCCTCGATCTCAAATCCCAACTTACATGCAGGGCATGCAACTCCTGCGTTTCTTAGTAGCAACCATCTGTCTGTAAACCTATCCCTCAAGACGCTACTAATCTTTTCGTTCTCTGCAATTGGTTCTCCTGGTTCACCACAGAAAATGCATGTCTCATCGTTATTGAATCTACCAGTTAAGGAGCTTGCGATCTTATCGAGATCTATCTGTTCGAATGCACTTTTCTGCTTCTTTTTCTCCAAATCATCAAGCATCTCCTTAATAACATCTTTTAAAGCCAGTTGTCCAAATCCAGCATCCACATAGAGAAGATATGTATCTCTGGAGCTTGTCAGATACACTGTGGATAATGCCGCTCCAAAGGGAATCCTGATGCCACGGATCTTTTTTGCATTTTTGTCTACGTCAATAACGACATTTGATTCTTCATAGTATTCAAAATAAAACAAATCCCCATGAAATCTTGAGGGAAGAGGTATTATCATAGTTTCATTATCGATCTCGATTTTCCAGTTCTCTTTCTTTATATACTCTGCGGCTTCTTCAATTGTGCTAACTCCGTTGAGCGGTCTGTATTCATACCGTATCCTTGAAACTCCAAGAATTTCTTGGAATCTTTCCGAATATTTTTTGCTTAACATTTCAATTAATTTTCTCCTCAAAAGGGCAAGAAGAAACATCCTATACGGTCCAGCAACTCTTAAATGCTCAGTAATTATGAACTCTTGTGATTCAGGCAGGCTAAACGGAATTCTAACTTCCAAACCAGATAAGGCGCCACTCTGCTCAATTTGACGTATTTTATTGTCGTTTTTACCATGGTGTCCTCCTATAATTTTCCCGATATTGGGTATACCTCCAATCTGTGAATACAACTCGTCATCTTTTATAAAATGATACCACTTTGTTTGCCTAAAATCAAACATAGGCTTAAAATAGTCATGGATTAGCGCCGCTAAAGTGACCTCTCGTGAGTTAAGCCTTAATGAGGCTGCTGAGACCACTATCAAATGGTGAGTTAGTTCATCCAAATGTGGCATTCCTGTGTTAATATCAGTTCTAGCTAAAGTACCCTCTATCAATGGAGCTCTTTCAGCTACATTCCTCTTTTCACATTTTCTTTCTCCCATCAACCTTCACCATCCCAAACCCCATGCTATTTTTACTTCCAAATCCAGCCTTGTAGCCTACTTCCAAGAGCTCTCTGCTTCCCTTTGCGATAAAAACCATCTCAACGCATCTGTGCCAGGTATTCTTGACCTTAATCCTCTTCGGCTTAACGTTCAAGGGCTTTATTTCAAGCTCATTGCTTTCAGGATCCTTTCCGTGAAGGATTCGATACTTCTTCACCAGGTTCTTTCTTATTACTTCGCAAAATCTTTCATCGCTTGGGTAGAGGTCTAAGCATCTCTTAACAGCACCACTTTTTTCAACATTTGAGGCATATATTGGGCTCATTGTAATAAATCTCTCCTTAGAGCTAATTTCTGGCTCTTCCAAAACTTGAATTTCCGAAACAAAAAACTCTGCACTGTTTATTTTTACATCTGGATCCACCAAAAATCCCTCTGCAAGCTTGACCATCATATCGTTCCTTGGACTTGAAATGAAAAAGTAAGCTGAGCCCTTAATGAGAATTTTTTCACCTTCAATCCTGTAATCCTCCGCAAATATCTTGCTGAACGTGAAGAACTTCGGCCCGAATGGCTTGTGGAGCTCAAGGGA
>NZ_JASKLM010000002.1:0-55967 GCF_030153625.1 Pyrococcus sp.
TATAATTTTGTCAGAATTCATTCTAGTTTTGGTGATCCGCCTGGTGATGTTACTGAATGGCTTCAGGAGGTGATGCCCCAGTTATCCTAACAGTATCTTGCTGAGATTGAAGAAAGTTATAAAGAACTGAAGATATTCGAAGAGAAGGCCATAGTGGACAAGGAACTTTTGATGAGAATTAGAGAAGAACTTTCTGCTGAGAACTCAAAAACTAAGGGGCGTGCTAAGAAATGAAAGTAGTATTCAAGAAAAGTAGATTTGCTAAAATAACTATTGAAATCTCGGATTTTGTTATCAATATTTCTAACGAGCTTGATTTCTCTCTTGAAAAAGTTCTTAGAGAAATTTTCATAAAAGGAAATATTGAGTTTGAAGAGCATACAGAAAAGGAAATTAAAGAGCTCGAGAAAAAAGTTGAGATACTAGAGAAAAGGCTATATGAAGTCGAGGGTAAGTGGTCATCTTTGAAATTTAAGCTTTTTCAAATCTCTTCAGATAATAGGAACCTTGCAATTCAAGTTTCTGGATTAATGGCTGAAAATAAAAGGTTAAGGGAAATTTTAAATTTGCCTAAGAGAGACTTCAGAAAAGTGGAAGACATTGTAAAATACTATCTAAACATAAAGATTGAAAAAGAGAGGAGATAAATCCAAGTATGATGGTGTTGGCAGTTAAGGTTCCAACGAAGTTGGGAGAGCAAGTTCGAAGAAAGCTCATCGAATTGGGTAAATTTGACGAAAGGTATAAAATAAGAAGAGAGGGAGGTTTTCTTCTAATTCCTGTGAAGGAACCTATAGAAGGATTTGAGATAATTGAAGCTGACCTTGAACCTAAAGAAATAAGGCCCAGGAGCTACAAAGAAGTCGTTAATATCCCCGAAGAGTTAAGAAGGTATCTTCCCACTTCATTTGATATAATTGGTGATCTTGCAGTAGTTGAGATTCCAGAGGAGCTAAAAGGGTATGAAAAGGAAATTGGAAAAGCTATTCTTAAAGTTCACAAAGGCATTCGAGGTGTCTTCGCTAAAGGGAGCAAAATCGTGGGAGAATATAGGGTTAGAGAACTAATCCACTTAGCTGGAGAAAATAGAACTGAAACTCTCCATAAAGAGAATGGGATTCGATTGAAGTTAGATATTTCAAAAGTGTATTTCTCTCCGAGATTAGCTACAGAAAGAATGCGGGTTTTCAACATGGCTAAAGAGGGAGAGGTTGTATTTGACATGTTTGCCGGGGTTGGCCCATATTCTATTCTTCTCTCAAGGAAAGCAAAGCTTGTTTTTGCATGTGACATTAACCCCTGGGCTATAAAGTATCTAGAAGAAAATATTAGATTAAACAAGTCCTTCAATGTGATTCCAATACTAGGAGACGTTCGAAAAGTATCTGGCTTAATAAAAGCTGATCGTATAATAATGAACCTTCCTAAATTTGCTAAAGATTTCTTGCCTTATGCCTTTGAGAGCGCTAAACCTGGGAGCGTAATTCACTACTATGGGTTTGGTCCCGAAAGTGATCCCTATGGGGAACATATAAAGGAGATCGAGAAAGTGGCAAATGAATTTAGCTTTAAAATTGAGATATTGGGAAAGAGAATAGTTAGAAACTATGCACCGCGTCAGTATAACATTGCAATAGACTTTAAGGTTATCTCTTGAACCAACTTTCAAGGGTTGATTGTTTTCCACTTTTGATTGCCTTCTTAAGCCTCTCTAATCCATTCTTTACTCTTTCCTCACTAAAGTCATGCTCGTCACATAAGAACTTTAGTATTCCCTCTTCGTCGGGATCTCTCCACACTAAATTGTAGTTATCTGTGACTGGTGGGTTTAGGAAGAACTCTTTTATTGCATATAAATCCACATCGCTTTGCTTTTGGAACTTTGCTAGCGGATCTTTTGAGTGTCTAACAATCTCTAAAGCTTTTTTAAGGCCTATGCCCTTTATTCCTCCTGGGTTGTAGTCTGTTCCAACGAGGATTGCTAGTTCAATGAGCTTTTCTCTTGTTAGCTTTAATTCCTTGAGTACTTCCTCCAAAATTATCAACTCGGGCTTTATCTCGACGTAGACATTTTTCCCAGGCAACTTTCTTTTTCCTGTTATTGTTAAGTTTCTAACAAGTCTTGGAGCTCCAAAAAGTAGGGAATCGTAATCTTGACTAGCCGATGCATACACGCTCCCCTTTGCGGCCATATATGCAGCTTGGGCCTCTCCCTCGCTAGGTGCTTGAACTATAGGAATTCCCATAAGCTCTAAGAGTTTTTTTGCATCCTCGATGAGCATTTCATTTACCCTGGTTGCTCTTTGGGCATATTTTCTTGCTTCCTCTATCTCTCCTTTTTCAAGTGCTTCTCTCCACTTTTCTTCAGCTTCCTCTCTCGCTTCTCTTCTTTTTTCGAGCTCTTTCTTTTTGAATTCTGGAGGTTCTCCATCAAAAACATACACAGGTTTTATTCCAGCCTCCATTAGGTTTATTGTCCTGTAAAAGAGCCCGCTTAGGTGGGAGGTTATTCTACCCTTTGAATCCATAAGTGGAGTTCCATCTTTCTGTCTTATTGTGGACAAAAATTGGTAGATTGCATTAAGAGCGTCGATTGCGATTTTTTTCCCGTATAGGTTTTCTAACTCAATTTCTTTTCTTGGTATAATCTCGCCAATTGGGACACCCATAATATCACCTCAGCCTACCGGTGTGCTCATCACCTTTCAGTTGAGGGGAAGGATCATCATTGCATATACAATATTATTTAGGAAATTAATCTTTTTCTATGGTTTCCAATCTAGTATATATCCACCCTAGAGCTAAGATCATTAGTGCAAAGGCAAATAAGACAAGTGGATCGGCTTTTTCCGTGTCTTTAGTTGATATGACGATTTTTCTAATTATTGCCACGATCCCAAGCTCAGCAACCCTCCTCATACTTACATGGTGCTCTTTCAGATATAGGGAGAGCAACTCGTACATTTCTAAGAGGATTAGTGCCATTAAAAATTCTTCAAGACTTCCTTCCAGATTTCCAGCAAATAAGTATTTGAAACCATTTATTATACTGACTCCTAAAAGTACTATTGCAAGAATTACTAATATGCCAGTAACGATGTCAAATGCAAGATCCAAAGCTTTAATAGCCTTTCTTCTCACCATAAACAAAATTAAGAAAATGAAAATTTAAGCTTTTGCATATAGCCAACAAGCAACGTAGTGATCCTTCTCGACTTCCACCATAGGAGGCTCTTTCTTATCACATACTCCTGCCTTAAAGTATGGACATCTTGGGTGGAACCTACAGCCGCTTGGTGGATTTATTGGGCTTGGTGGTTCTCCTGTTACTTTCATCCTCTTTTTCTTCATTTCTCTAGCTATATCTGGATCTGGAATCGGAATTGCTGAAAAGAGCATTTGGGTGTATGGATGCAGTGGATTTTCAAAGAGTTTATCAGCAGGGCCTACTTCCACTAGCTTACCCAAGTACATAACTCCTATTCTATTGCTCATGTACTTCACTACACCTAAGTCGTGACTTATGAAGAGGTATGTGAATCCATATTCCTTCTGCAGGTCTTTGAGCATGTTCAAGATGTTCGCTTGAACTGAAACATCTAATGCTGAGGTAGGCTCATCTAGAACTATGAACTCTGGCCTTAAAGCAAGTATTCTAGCTAAGGCGATTCTTTGTCTTTGACCTCCGGAAAATTCATGAGGATATCTGTATAAGTGGGTCTCATTAAGTCCTACACTTTCTAACAGTTTAATGACAAACTCCTCAGGATCGTCCACCTGAATGCCGTGGAACTTCACAGGTTCCATAATTATCTCAAATACGGTCTGCCTAGGATTTAATGAAGAATAAGGATCTTGGAACATTATTTGGGCCTTCCTCCTGAACCATTTAAGTTCTTCACCTTTAAGCTTAGTTACATCTTTGCCCATGAATATGATTTTCCCATCTGTAGGCTCGATGAGCCTTAAGATTGTTCTACCTGTTGTAGTCTTTCCACACCCACTCTCCCCTACTAGTCCGAAGGTTTCTCCTCTCCTTATCTCGAAGCTAACGCCATCTACAGCTTTGACCCATCCAATTGTCCTTATAAGTCCCCTCACTGGAAAGTACTTTTTGAGGTTTTCAACCTTCAGCACAACGTCTCTGTCATATTCCATAAGAATCACCTCAATATAAGTGGCATGCAACAAAATGCCCTGGCTCGATTTCTTTAAGCTCAGGCACTTTCTGCTTACAAACCTCCATGGCCTTTGGACATCTTGGGTGGAATCTACAGCCGCTTGGTGGATTAATGAGGTTTGGAACTGTTCCAGGAATTGCTTCTAACTTCTCTATTTTTGTCATTGGGTTTGGAACTGCTTTCAATAATCCTTGAGTGTAGGGATGAAGAGGATTCTTGAATATCTGGTCCACACTTCCAATTTCAACGATTTTTCCTGCATACATAACTGCAACTCTATCAGCCGTCTCTGCAACAACTCCCAGGTTGTGGGTAATTAGAATTATTGTAGCATTGTACTCTCTCTTCATCTTATCTAGTAACTCCAAAATTTGTGCCTGAACAGTCACGTCCAAAGCAGTAGTTGGCTCATCGGCTATCAAGATTCTTGGATTGTTAGAGACACCTATCCCTATGACAACTCTCTGCTTCATTCCACCTGAGAGTTCGTGCGGATAATTCTTGACTCTTCTCTCTGGATCTGGTATTAGAACGGATTTTAGGATTTGGATTGCCTTTTGAATTCCCTCTTTTATATTCGAGATTTTCCCATGTACTTCCATTGCTTCGGCAATTTGGTGTCCAACAGTGTATAGTGGGTCAAGTGAAGCATGAGGATCTTGGAATATGTAGGCTATTTCGTTTCCTCTAATCTTTCTTATCTCTTCTTCGCTTAGCTTTAGTAAATCCACGACACTTCCGTCATCTCTGTAATATAGAACTTGACCTTCAACTATTCTACCTGGGCTCTCTATTAGTTGAGTTAGGGCCCTTGAGGTTACGCTCTTTCCACACCCCGTTTCTCCAACCAAGGCGAAAGTCTCTCCTTTGTACACGTCGAAAGACACTTTTTCTATGGCTTTAACTATTCCAGCGTAAGTATAAAAGTGAACAGTTAGATTTCTAACTTGGAGGATGGGCTCAGGCACTTTTCTCACCCTCCTTCTTCTTTACCTTGAACTCTATGCTTCTTCTGGTCTTTGGATCCAGGATATCTCTTAGGCCATCACCAAGTAAGTTCCATCCAAGCGCTGTTAAGAGAACTACCAATCCTGGGTAAAACACTAGCCACCAGCACCTTGGGAAGTACTGGGCTCCATCGTATACTATTCTTCCCCAGTCTGCAATTGGTGGTGTTGCACCGAGTCCCAGGAAGCTTAGTCCAGCTTCCATTAAAACTACGCTACCGAAATCTAGGGTTATGTACACTAATATTGGCCCAATGATGTTTGGCAGGATGTGCTTGAAGAGTATAGTTCTTGTTGGAAGGCCAATTGCTCTAGCAGCTTCGATATATAATTTTTCTCTCTCAGCCAACGTTGAACCTCTAGTGATTCTTGCGTATCCTGGCCACCATACTATAATCATTGCCACTATAACAGCAAGCAACCTTCCAAGGTTCCCTGCTTCTCTCTGGTCTAGAGCAAAGATTGCCAGCACTATTTTCTCTAGAATAGGATGTGCTGAGATAAACTCTTGTAGTCTCTCAGGTAATACTGCCGAAAGTGCTATTGCCAAGATTAACGCTGGAAAAGACAGGAACATGTCAGTTATACGCATTATTAGTTCGTCTATCTTTCCTCCGTAATATCCTGCAATTAGTCCCAAAATTATTCCCAGGGGGACTCCCAAGATAATAACTATTATTGAAATTACAAAGCTCGTCCTTGCTCCTTGTAGGATCAAACTTAATAGATCTCTTCCATAATGATCGGAGCCTAACGGATAAGTTATTACTGCGTTATTATAGTACTCTAGCACCGCTTTACTCCCAGGGGGTACGAGATAAACTTGGTCATAGTTGCTTGTATATAATGTTGGCATGAAGTTGTACTTCCAAGGAGCTAGATACGGTCCAAAGATTCCCAGGAAGATAAAAATCATTACAAGAAACAGTCCTATTAATGCTGGAGGTGACCTGTTTAAGGCATAAAGCATTAATCTCCATTCTTCAAGCTTTGACCTGTTTTTTTCCATCCAGCCTTTTTTAAATAAACTTATGAACTTTCCAAGACCATAAACGAATTTATCGGCAAGTTTGTCAAGTATAGACTTCTTATACTCTTCCTGCATTTGAAATCACCTCAGTATCTAACCCTTGGATCTATTATAGCATAGAGTATATCAACGACGAGGTTAGTTACCACGTAGATTATAGCGTATATGAAAGTTATAGCTACCACGACTGGGAAGTCTAAGTTTTGAATGGATTGTACCGCATAACTACCCATTCCTGGGAGCCCAAACACAGTCTCAGTAATTGGTGTTCCTCCAAGAAGTCCACCGAATTGGAGGCCGAGCACAGTAACTATCGGAACTAATGCATTCTTTAGGGCGTGCCTATAAAGCCTAAGCTTTGGTACTCCTTTGGCCTTCAAAAACTGAACAAAGTCTGAGCTAAGTGCCTCAAGGAAACTATTTCTCACGAATCTAGCTGTTACTCCCATTCCCAGGAAGCCAAGAGTGAAGCCTGGGAGCCAGAATCTTGCTAAGTGTTGCTTAAACAGTGCAAAATCGCCCCTTAGTAAAGCATCTATCATGGGAACTCCCGTAATCTTTGGTGGAAATGGTGGGACACCTGCTATTGTGGTAATTCTGTATTTCACAAAGAAGACGTACAGCATTAGGTATCCTAGCCAAAATGCTGGAGTTGAAACACCCAGGAGGGCAAATATTCTTACCACTGTGTCTATCCATGTATTCCTTTTAAGGGCAGAGATTATTCCTAGTGGAATTCCTACGAGAAGAATGAAGACAAACGCTATTATTGCCAACTGAAAAGTTACTGGAAATCTTTTTCCAACGTCATACATAACAGGGTTTGACGTTCTGGGGTCGATAATTGTATTTGTAAGTAGTCCTTTCATTAAAAAGATATACTGATCATACCAAGGCTTGTCTAGGTGATATTCTCTTATTATCCTTTCAATTGCAGCTTGAGTTGCTTTCTCTCCTCCTGCCCATGCCTTGGCTGGATCTGCTGGTATTTTATATGCTATTAGAAATACTATTATTGTAACTCCTATTATTGTTGGAATAAAAGTTAGTAGCCTCCTAATTAAGAATTTCTTGAGGTTCGCCATCTATGTCCCTCCATGTTCATTGTCGCATTAAAATTTTCGTCTAAACTTTTTTGTCAACAAAATAAAAATCCTTCGGTATATGAAAAGACAGAAAGACAAAAGAAAAATAGGAAAGAAGTCATCCAGAAACTTCAATGTTTATTTCAGAGAACTCTGTAGCTCCATAGAGGAATGGGCCTACCCAATTGTCGGAGTCAAGGTAGTCTGGTACCCAACCTACTATGTAAACGTCGTAGTCTCCATGTTCTGTCTTGGAGAGGTAAACTGGCCATTCATAAGATTCAACTGTCACTCTAAATCCAAGCTGGCTCCACACGTTTTGGATTAGAGTCATCACCTTCTCACGCTGGGTGTTACCAGCGTTGTAGATGAGGGTTATTGAATACTTACTTGGATCAACTCCTGCTTCTTGTAACATTTGCTTGGCTTTAGCAATGTTGTATTCGTACTTGATGATTCCGTACTCGGTATATCCAGGCCATGGCTTTGGAATTGGTCCCCAGTTCCTCTCGAGGAGGTTGTTGTAAACTACTTTTGCTATTTGATCATATGGAATTGCATATGCTAGGGCCTGTCTGACTTTTACGTCGTTGAAGGGTTCTTTCTGGGTGTTGAATACTATGAACGTTAGAACTGGCAAGAGTATGTCGGTCTGCACTACCACTTTATATCCATCCTTCGTTACTCCTTGGACGTCTTCAATTTTGTCCGTTGGTATTGCTGCTACGTCAGCTGTTCCAGTGGTTAAGAGTTGTACTCTGGCAACAGCATCGTTGTTTATGATGTAGATAACTCTCTTGTGTCCTGGGTTGCTTGTTGCATTCCAATAGTATGGATTGTATTCAAGGACTATGTAGGAGTTCTCTTGGTACTCCTTAACATAGAATGGTCCAGTACCAACTGGGTACTTGTGCATTAACTGGTGAGTTGGATCGTCGACTCCTTCTTGCACATAAGCCTCCCAAGCGTCTGGGTTCTTACCATAGTTGCTTGCCTTGAGTGCTTCTTCATACTTGTCTCCTAACAAGTACTCCATTGGAACTACGCTTAGGAATGGATCTGCCACTATGTTTAATACTGCAGCGTATGGGTGTGGAAGGACAAGCTTGAATACTCCGGCAGTTTCACCGTTGTATCCGAAGAAGTTGAGTAAGTCTTGTAGAGACTTAATTTCTGCAGTCTTTCCATTGTACTCTGCTATAAGTGGGTTGTTCTTAACGTAGTTGTTGAATTCTTCCTCAGTGAGTGCCTGGGAAGCTGAGACATTCATGAATTCTGTAACCATCCAACTAACTGAGTGCCCTAACCTAGCAACACGCCAGAAGGTGAATACAACATCAGTTGCATCTATTGGATAAGTCTTGTCATTCCATGGATCATAAGCCTTAACTCCTCCCCTTATAACGAAGTACCACTCGGTGCCCTCTTTGTTGTGGGCCCATGCAACTGCCAAGTCGGGGGTAACTTGCTCAGTCTCTTCTTTCCAGTAAGTGACTAAGGTGTCTCCAATCTCGTGCCAGATCTCCCATCCAAATGTTTCATATGTCCAAGCTGGGTCAAAGCTTTCGGGCCATCCAATGGTAGCTATTACATAGGTTTCTGGGTCGTTCTTATAGCTTCCAATTCCTGTATCAACTACCGGAGCGTTGGGGTCTTCCCAGAGAAGATCATATCTCTCTGGGAGTGTCGGGTGGTAATATCTTCCCTTAACCCAGTCCCAGTAGACACGGAGTTGCCTGTTCTGTCCAAGTATGACTTCTGGGACATAATAGTTGCCCAGGATATAGAGAGCCTTGAATATTTCAGTTCTTACTTCCGGATTAGTCTCTCTTCTGGCAGCTATTACAAGAGCATCAACGTTTGTATCCCTAAAGAATGCTGGGTTTATTGCACCAAATCCCTGACCTTGCTCCATTAACTCTTTAACGCTTGGAGTGTTTTGCTCATCCACCACATAAGTTACGGTAATTACCTTCTTTCCAGATGGAATTGAAACGCTTGGTTTTTCACCTTTGGGACCAACTACAACGATAGCTGTTCCAGTATCGACAACTGTAACTTTTCCGAGCTCCAAAATTGCTTGGGTTACTCCGCTAGGAGTGGTTGTTTGGGTTGGGCTTCCAGTTTCTGTGGGTGTTTGGGTCTGAGTTTGGGTTCCTCCTCCAATACATCCACTTCCAAAAGTTCCCAATACCATGACTCCAACAAGCAAAATTGCTAACAGTCCTTTCTTCATTTGGCCATCACCTCGAGTTTTCAGTTAATATCTAAAGTGTACTCAAGCTATAAGTTTTTCGATGATGTGGTATTTTTAACCCAATATGCTAGAAATTTTGGCATAATATTTATCATAATGTTCGTAATAAATATAAAAATATAACAAAAAGTTAAGCCATAAATAGCTACTTGAACACATTAGAGCATTTCAAATAAACTTTCGTGACCATATCCATACATCACTGGAAGTTTTCTATTTTTAGGGCTCAATCGTTGTTCCGTTGTGATCTCCCTTTATTACTCTGAATAAGTCTTTTGCATCTTCTTTTCCAATAACGATAGTTTTTATTCCTGTTCTTGCAATTATCTTAGCCGCTAATGGGTCGATAACACTACTGCTTCCAGCCTTTTCTATTCCTTTACCCACAATTTCAAGAAGCTCTTCCGGCTTCATTTTCTTTATCTTCTTGGCTGTGGGATCTTTTTTTGGATCTGCTGTATATACTCCATCAACATTAGTTATCACTACCAATAAATCTGCCTTAAGAAACTCTGCCAAGAGCGCTGCTACAGCATCGGTAGTGTGCCCTGGGTGAGTTCCTCCCATTACAGGTATCTTCTTAAGCTGTACTGCCTTCCACGCTTCCCAAAAGTCTTCAACTACAACTGGATATGCCTTTTCCCTTAGAGCTGCTATGAGAAGCATCGCATTGGCTCTTGTTATCTGAATCCCTATAAAATCCTTAAAAGTTTCACTAGAATTGAATTTTTCTGCAACTTCAATGTATTTTCTAGCCAATTTCCCCCCTCCAACAACCACCGCCACTTCATGATCTTCGCTAACTTTTGTGAGCTGGTAAGCTATCTCTTTTATGAAGTCTATATCAGGATTCTCTGGAACCAAGACAGACCCTCCTATGTCAAACACTATCCTCATGCTTTCACCAAATTACCTTAAGAAGTAACGATTTTAAATGTTCTCTAGGTCTTCGAAGTTTTGTAGAATTCTCAATCCTTTTTCAGTTATCTTGTAATATACCCTCTTTCCCTTTCTATATGCCTGTTCAACTAATCCCAATTCAAGTAACTCCTTAATGTGCTGATGGACTGCTTGGTACTTTAGAGGTTTCCCAAGTAAGCTCCAGATCTCATATGCATACATTTCTCTTTCTTTCAACAGCCTAAGTATCTCAATTTTAGTTGGTCCAATTGAAAATTTCTCTTTTCCACCTTCTCCAGTTTTTAAACCAGAACCTGTAACTACCAATACAACTTTGTCTCCTTTTTCTATAAACCCATTTTCTTTAAGCTTTAGCAAAGCCGGCATGACTACGGCTGAGGATAATTCTGCATAAATGCCCTCACTTGCAAGTAATTTTTCTCCTCTCATGATTTCTTCCTCATTTACAATTACTGCAGTACCTTTGCTTTCTTTTATAGCTTTAACTGCCTTGTTTTTCATAACTGGATTTTTAACGTACAAGCCGAGAGCTTTTGTTTCTGTGCATTTCTTCTTTGTTCCCAGAACTTCAGATGCTATAGGATTGCATTTATCAGTTTGAACGGCTATCAAATTAGGAATTTCCTCAAGAACCCCGATTTCCATTAACTCCTTAAATCCCTTGTAAATTGAATAAATATAACTTCCACTACCAGTTGGAACTACTACGTGGGTGGGATTTAGCTCTTCCCAAAGTTCAAAGGCTATTGTTTTTTGACCTTCAAGTCCAATAATATTATCTTCTGGCGTGACGTTATAAAGGCCATTGAGCTTTGCTATTTCCCTTGCATACTCTATTGCCTCGTCAACACTTTCCCCAAATCTAATGATTTTGGCCCCAAAGGCCATCATCTGTATTAACTTCCCCCTGTCAACTTTCCTTGGGATTACTACAAACGCTTCCTTTTCAGCTCTTGCAGCATAAGCTGCAACTGAAACTGCAGCATTTCCATCACTAGCTACAATAAATCCGTTGGATGCATAAGGTAAACCATAAGAAATGGCAACTGTAGCTAGTCTATCCCTAAATGAACCTGTGGGATTTCTAGTTTCATCCTTAATATACACATCTATCCCAATTTTTTCTGAAATTCTTGCCTTTATTAACGGAGTTCCACCCTCTCGCAGTGTAATCATTCTCTTTACAGGGGGAAGAAGCTCTCGATATTTCCATACAGAAGAAAGTCTGTTCTTCCACTTTCTAACATCTACTTTAGAGTAGTCATAGCTAATTTCAAGTTCAGCCCCACAAGTACAAAAGGGGGGAATAAAAGTAGTCCACTCTCTCCCGCATTTCGGACATTTCATGGCATCACCTCAGTCGAATGGTGTCGAGATTGTTTGGAGCCCTAGTGGAGAGTCCAAACTTCTTGTGAATGCTCGTAGCTAAATCCAAACATTTTTGAGGCTCCCCATGAACTGTAATTACCCTCTCGGGTCTTGGTCTAACCTTAGCTACGTAATTCATTAGTTCTTTTCTGTCAGCATGACCCGAGAATCCATCAATTGTATGAACCTCCATGTTCACTTTTATGACCTCTGTTCTTCCACTTTCTCCTATCATTGGAATCTCTCTAACTCCACTCTGCACCTGTCTTCCAAGTGTTCCTTCAGCTTGATAACTTACGAAGATGATTGAGTTTCTCTTATCAGAGGCCAACTGCTTGAAATATTCTACGCTTGGTCCTCCAACTAACATACCAGAAGAGGCTATGATTATTGCGGGCTCATTGCTATCAATAATGTCCTGCCTCTCTTTCGAATTGGCCACTGGATGAAAGATTTCACTTAAGAATGGGTTGTAGTCTTCCTTGAAAATTTGTTCCCTCAGTGTTTTGCTTAAATATTCGGGATACGCAGTATGAATTGCTGTAGCTTCCCAAATCATTCCATCGAGATATATTGGGACATCAATGCCTCCGACTCTTGCGTACTCCTCTAGCACCATCATTATTTCTTGAGCCCTCCCCACTGCCATTGCTGGAATTAGGACTTTTCCTCCCCTCCTTATGGTCTGGTGAATGACTTCTATCAACCTCTTCTCCGCTTCTTCCCTGGGCATTTGAATATCATTAGCTCCACCGTACGTTGATTCCATGACTAGAGTTTCAAGTCTTGGGAATCTGTAACTTGCTGGCTCTAATAATCTTGTTGGAATGAATTTAAAGTCTCCAGTAACTGCAATGTTATGCAACCCATTCCCTATGTGCAAGTGAACGATTGCTGAGCCTAAAATGTGGCCAGCATTGTGGAGTGTTAGCCTCACGTCGGGAGATATATCTCTAACTTCCCCATAATCTAAGGTTATTGTGTGCTTAATGACTTCCTTTATGTCTTTAGGCTTGTATAATGGCTCCTGTCCATTGCTCTGTTGAATCTCCACAAAATCCTTTTGGAGTAACACCATTAAATCCCTAGTAGGAGGAGTTGTGTATATTGGCCCATCGAATAAATTGTATCTGAATAAGTATGGAAGCATTCCACTGTGGTCAAGATGAGCGTGAGTAATGACTATTGCATCCAGTAAGCCCTCTTTCAATACATATTGAAACTCTGGAGCGTCAAAGTGTGGAAATGCCTTATATGGATCATTTAAGGCAGCAACGTTAATTCCAAAATCAACCAACACGAAACTTTCATCAGTTTGTACTAATAGTGCACTTCTACCTACTTCTCTAAATCCTCCAAGTCCAGTTATTCTAATCCACCTGCTTTTATATTCGGGCTTTCTGTAGATATTTCTCCCAACTTGCCTCAGGAACTTTCTTCTATCCTTACTTTCAGTTTGAAGAATTTGTCTGATTAGGTAGATAGTCTGGCTCTGAAGTGGAGGCGTTCTGACAACTTTGGGGGCCCACCTTACTTTTTCGGTGATTAGTCTAAGAGTTTCACCATTTTTTCCAATTACTAACCCAGGTTTCTTTGCCTCAATTAGAACTTCTCCTACGGATGGATCAAAAGAAATATTCGTAATTTCAGCCTCTTTTGGAACAATTTCCAGAATTAACTTCTCAGCCTCTTCAGGAGGTAACAAAACATCTGGATCTGGTCTAATACTTATCCTCTTCTTTAGAATTTTCGCCAGCTCTTTTATAAGCTCCCCATCTTTCATTACAACCTCAGGATTTTTAACGTAAATGACTAATTCTGGCCCTTCAAATTCTATTTCGGTTATTTTTGCTTCTTTTGGTATTTTTTGAGCTACCTTTTCTCTTATCTCCTTAAGAATTTCTTCAACCATGGTTTCCCTTTTAATCAAAATTGTCACCTCCTTGGACTACTTTAACATTTTTTCTAGTTCTGCTCCTCTGTATTCTTTGTATCCGTCTTTTGTTATCGTTACAACGAGCAATCCATCTCCTGTGAACACATCTCTCTTTATTGCCACATTAATTGCCTTTACAGCTAACTTGATACCATCATTTACACTCATTTCTTCTCTATATTCGGAATCTAAAATTGAGTATGCAAATTCCATTCCAGAACCTGCAGCGGCATAGTTATCTTCAGTTATTCCCCCCACCATGTCAACAGAAAACAGTCTGGGTTTCTCATCGTATCCTCCAACCAAGAACCATCCCAAGTAGGGGAAGTACTTTGACCCGTTCAAGATGTTTGCAAGCAGGGTTGCTAATGCCTTAACGCTCATCTCTTTTCCTACGGTAGATTTGTATAGGTTTGCCTCGGCTTTTAAGAGTCTAACTAAGTTGAGTATATCTCCAACGTCTCCCGCCCCTGCAATTGCCAAATGCTCGTCAATCTTGTGAATCTTTGTCACGTTCTTTGCGTAGATAATGTTTCCTAGGCTAGCTCTTGTATCTGCTGCAAGTACTACTCCTTCCTTACAAACTAGGCCTACTGTAGTTGTTCCCTTAAGTTTCTCTTTCAAGTGCAACACCCCTTTTGAATATTACCCAGAGCGAGCTAGAACAGAAAAAGACTTCTCAGCTGGGATAAAGCACAAACTTTTATATAAACCTTTCGCTTCATGGAATGCCAATTCTGTCTAAGTAAATGTTTACAAATGCTATAACATGGGAAGTTAGATAGGGTTTTGGCCCTATTGTTATCTTTGGCACTAATCCTTCTAGAAAATTGAGCTCCTCCTCTGTGAATCCATTTTGATCTCCTAGTATGAATCCCACGTTATCCTGTGGGAATTTAACTTTCTCAATATCTACTCCGTTCTCCTCAAGCAAATACAAGTTATACTTAATGTTTTTCCTTACCACGTCTTCAAATGTCATCCTGCTAATATAAATACCGGGAAGAACTTCCCTTTCTTTTGTTGGCTCCTTTATATCTTTTCCGGCATTTAGTATTTTACCAATTAGCTTTGCAGTAGATACTTCATCAGGATTCAGAGTTTTTGGTTTAATTTTTGCACCTTCAAAGCGAATTGTCTTTGGAGGGTCAGGTGGTCCATATAGAACTGTGTATACTCTAACATTTTTTCTAAAGGAATGAGAGAGTTGAAATGCTGCATTTAGAGACCTACAAATCAAGTCAAGCCTTCCGCTTGTGCCAGGGATGTCTTTAATGGAGTAATCAAAAGCAGTATGGGCTGTAGAGGACTTTATAATGAATATTCTCACTTTTGTTCCCTCCCTTAAACTAGAAGATCAATGTGAGCCGTTGAAATTCTGTCTCTTACTTCGATTCCCCTATCCCTAAATATTATCCCTAATTCAATGGGTCTATCAGGTCTTGATCTTCTCCGGATTAATATTCCGACTTCATCTCTTATTTTGTCAACGCTCATTCTAGAGAGGTGAAAATACAATAGTTGAAGAAAATTCTTGTAGTCATGCATTTCCTCTAAGAATTCTCTATGTTCTAATGGGAGTTTTGGGTAAATGTGCTTCATGAAGAATTCATAAAAGTATCCAAAAGTCTCTAGCGAAGTAACAAAAAGTAACCTGTAAAATTCTGCATTTTTTGAATAGAAAAGAGAATTAAGCACAAAAATTCCTCTTCCCAGGATCTTAGGTAATTGCGATAATGGAATGCCGTGGCTTCTAAATGTTAGCATGGAGCCCATAATTTTCAGCCCTATAAATTGATTTTCGCCATATTTAAGGTATATCTCATTGAAAAAGGTGTAAATTTTTCTGGGTTTTCTTAATATGGTTGGGATTAGGTTATCTAATAAGTAGAGAGCCCTTCTGATGGCCTCTCTGTCCCCAATTAAAATTGTCTCAATTCCCTGAATTGAAGTTTCCTCTATATAGTTTGTATCCAAATGGAAGTCAAATATCCGGTTCCATGGAGGAATGTTGTTTTTATTTAAAATAGAAAAATCCATTAACGATACCAAGACTTCTTTATCAACTTCACCTAACCTTTTCTTAATCCTTACTATTGGGTGAAAGCCACGAGGGTAAATGGGGGATAAAGGAATAAAGGTGAGATCTTTGAGAGTCAAAATTGCCTTTATGGCCTTTCCTATGCTTCTTTCTGGAAGTCTCAACTTGAGGTCTTGTTCAAGTATCTTTATCTTCTTCATGGTCCTCCCATGTATTTAACTAATTTTATCCCTTAAGATTCTTCCGCTTTAGACTCACTCTCCTCTTGCTGTTCTTCGTTAGGAGACTCTTGCTCCTCGGCAGACTTGGGCTTTAATAACTCTTCAATGGTTGGCTCAAATTCAACTTTCTCATATCCTATAAATTTCAAGTCACTTTCGAGAAGAATTTCGCCCAAAATTAGTGTCTTTGGATCAATATCAACGTCTTTGAAGTTTAGCTTTACATCTTTTTCACTAATCTCAATAATAACCTTATCTTTGTCAATCATTGGCAGTCTTAGTTCTATTAGTGCCTTAATCTTTTCTATTGGATCTTCAATTTTCTCAACAACTTCAACTTCATATACGAGAGTCTTTCCTGCTAATGGATGATTGAAGTCTACTCTAACTCTTCCTCCGCTAACTGTAAGAACCCTACCTCTCATTTTTCTCCCATTTTCTGTTTCAACTTCAATTTCTAGCCCAGGGTACGGGATTATTCCAGATTTTCTGAACTTTCCAAGTGGGATAATCTTAATTTTTCCTGGATCTCTCAATCCAAAGCCTTCTTCGGGTGGAACTTCAATGACGTATTTTTTCTTAACTTCAAGCCCTATAAGTCTCTTGTCTAGTCCGGGCAATACGTGTCCCGCTCCAACCGCTATAGGGACTGGCCCATAGATTCCGTTTGGATTGTATATTCTAGCTTCTTTTGCAACATCCTCATAAGTTGTGTCGAAGATTTCTCCAGTTTCTTTAACCTTTCCAGTGTAATGAAGTCTTATGACATCTCCTTTCTCTACTTTCATTTTTCTTCCCCTAACTCCGTATTGAAAGTTTATTTTTAAGCTTAATTATGAAAACTGAAGACCTACTAAATTTTCTAGTAGTATGGCTTCGGCTCTTAGTGAGGAGTCACTCTTTCCTTTTAGAATAATTAAGCCCTCCCTGGGAATTATTATACTCGTCTCATTAGCTCCTTCAGCTGGTCCCATTATTATAACTCCCAAGTGTTTTTCATTGCCGATAAGCCCAAGGCCTACTTGTGCCTTTACTAAAAGGCTCAGATACCTAATGTTTCTCCTTTTCATAGTCTCTTCGTAGGCGTACATCTTTGCCGATTCATTACTTAACCCCCTAGCTATAGCTTCGGCATAAAAGTATCTTTTGAATAGTGTTGAAACCAACAATGTTACTTCGCTTACAGCAAGAGTTCTCTCAGTACAGCTCCCCTTAAACTCATCTGGGTTTTTTGAGCAAGTCTTAACTTCCGGTGATCCTACCACTATAGTAAACTCTTCATACCTCTTTTCAAGTACAAAGTCGGGAGGAGATTTTGGGTTATAAGAGAGAGTTATAATGTACCCAATGCTCCCCTCAGGAGGCTTCCAGCCTTTTAATCTGGCCTCTATATACTCATTCTGAGAAAGGACAACATACGTGGAATTTGGGAATTTAATTACGATGTACTTTTCTTGAACAAAATCGGGAGAAGATATAAGAATGCTGTTAAATTTGGCATATCCATATGCAGTAATCCCAATACTTGCTAAAATAATCGTAATCAAAAAAATTCCCGCTATATACTTTCTCACATTTAAACCTCCAGGGAAGAAGAATTAAAGAAGAAGAGAAGGGATCACTCAAGGTTTGCAATGTAGTCGAGCAATGCCTCTGCAGCTGCTCTGGTTCCTTCTCTGTCGCTACCTGCTACTAGGACTACACCGTAGCCTCCAATCTTGCCGCACTGCTCCTTGTAGACGATAGTCCATCCTTCCTTACCAGTACCGAACTTCTCGGCCCACTCTTCGTAGGTGAGTGGAACTCCTAGGTCTTCAGCTAAGGCTGCAGTTACCTTGTTGACGACTGGACCACCCACTAGGATTAGGTTGCTGCCTACGTTCTCTAGTCCTTGCTCAAGGACTTCGGTGTCAAGGACTGTGATTGGAGCGGTTAGCTTCTGTGGAATATAAGCAACCTCTGGACTGACCTCAGCTTTGACGTCTACAACTTCATAGTCATCAATTGACTCTCCTATTGCTGCCTCTACTGTCTCATACTGTGTCTCCAGTGGCTCGATGTAGATGTAGGCTGTTAGTGTACCGTACTCTACATCGTCTTTTTTCTTCTTCCTTATCGTTGCCTTGTAGTCTACAGCGTAGGTGTTGAATAATGGCACTCTCTTGTCGGAGAGTGTGTTCTTGTTTTCAAGGGCGAACCATATAATCTTTCCACTGTCGACCTTGAACTCTGCTATCCATCCAGGCATTATTTCGTCTCCACTCTTTACTGTCTTGAGGTCTGTCCAGACGTGGAGTTTTACTGCGTTTGTACCGCTGATACCTACGAAGGTGTCCTTTATCTGGATTCTTATGCCTCCGTCGAAGAAGGTTTGTGCCTCTGTACCACCAACTGCGAGAGTAGTTGTCTCAGTATCTCCACTTGGGCTCTCAACCTTTATGAATGCCTTGTCTCTTGCAACATCAATATCAAGGATTGTGACCTTGTAGTCTCCGAAGTTGTGTGTTTCACCCTGGTTGTAGTAGTCCTCGCCCCAGTCCTTACCATAGGTGAAGCAATCTCCACAAGCTGTTTCTTGAATGTCTTTTCCAATGAAGACTATTGGATATTCATTGTCAAGGATCTTTAGGGTTTCTCCTTCACCAACTCCTGACTTAAGAACCTTAACTCCCTCTATGGTGTAACCGTCGTAGTCTGGATAGAACTTTGCGAGTGTGCTGTTGTCAAGGAACAAGTTTGTGATTAGGTTTACTTCTGGTATTGTTTCATCCTTTGTTATCTTGTCAACTGTAGGTTGTCCTTTGAGTGTATAGTTGTATACTACAAGTGATATGTTTGCAACCACTGTACTTACGTTAACTGTGAAGTCCTCAAAGTCGTCAATTACATCAACTTCACTGTCAGTTATGCCGTCGAGAGCAATTCCCTTAAGTGTTAGGTTTGCTGCAAGGTCATAGCTCCCAACGCTTCCAATATTGTCAATCCTGATCTCCACTGCCTTGTCATATACACCATCATTCCAAACTGATGTTGAGAAGTTAGCTACAAAGTCTGATCCGTTCCACCAGGCTGGTACATCTTTTAGATTGTCTCCAACCTTGTATTTGTGAGCTGTATTTGTGTCGTAGTTGTCAAAGACAGGTATCTTTTCAATGGGTTCGGTTACATCCTTCCTTGCAACCACTGTAGCGTCGGTAACTTCAACATCCTTCTCGGTGTAGAGTAAGCTTCCAATTGCAGCGGCAATATCGGCTGCGCTCACAACGTCCATAGCAGCTCCTTCACTACCAACAACGATCTTAACGTTTGGCTTTCCATCCTTAACAAAGAAGTCCTTTGGTATCTCGGGGACTTCGCCTTGGGCACTTGCAAAGCCAAGGGTTGCACCAGCTACTGCGGCACCAACTGCAAGGGCCGCAATCTTCTTAACTTTCATTTTTCTCCACCTCCCAATAATCTGCCCATACGGGCTTCATCTATATGTGTGTCAATGCGGGGTATAAATACTTTTCGGTTCCAAACCCTTTCTAACGATTAAAGAAGCTCGCCAATCGCCGTAATAGATTTTAGCAGCTTCATGATGTGTCTATGAAATTTTCGGTGTTTGCCGATAATATCTATTTCTATTCTGCCAGTAAGGGTCTATGAACTAAATCGTTGACTATACTTGCTATTTCCGAAAGAGTTGATTGAAGCTCTGCCGGGTCTATATTTATTATTTCAGGTTCAATTATTATAAATGCTAGAGGGGCATATTTGGCAGCTAAAACAAAAAGAGTTTTTAAATCTGAGAGAAGTTCCACACCAGCTAAAGCCTTTATTCTAACTTTATTGTCCTCTAGTGGTATTTTTTCTTTCTCGGTTACCTTAATTTTGTTTATTTTACACCCTTCTAGAAATAGGGCCTTACTCAAATTTTCTTCTATCTCCCCAAGAGAGTTACCGTAAATCTCTACTGCGAATCTATATCTTATTAGATTTTCTTCGATGATCATCCTCTCAATTTCTTCTTCAGAATAACCAATTTTGGGTTTTGGCAGAGCATCGAGTTTTGGGTAAGCTACTACAGGGCCAAACTTATCTATGAGTGCGCCAACTACATATGCTATTCTTCCCAATATTGGAACAAGCTCTTTTGCATGTATCTCGTTACCCTTCACATTTTCAATTTCAACTATTGTAGGTCCATACTTCAAAACTAAATCAACGATATTTCCAAGTTTTCCCTCTACATGGGCTTCAACGACTGTTGAATATTTAAATTTCTCGTCTTCTTCATTTTCAACGACTTTATCCCTATATATTCCCTTTATTTTAACGTTTCTCTCTTCTTTTAGTTTTTTCTCAATTTCCATGCTAGAAGTTTCTACGGCTTTCTTATCATTTCCTAGCACTTCAATATAAAAAATTGCCTCTATTAGCACCATATTACCACCACATTCCCCTGTATGTTTTCCTTTGATATTCTCCAACTATAGGGATTTGTTCACCACAGTATTTGCATTTTCCATCTTTTATTTCATACCTTAATATCTCAAATCCCCATCTTTCTATTAGTAATTTTCCACAACGTGGACAGTATGTATTTTCTCCTTCATGTCCAGGAACATTTCCGAGGTACACGAACTTGAGTCCTTCTTCTTTGGCTATCTTATAAGCTTTTTCCAAAGTTTGTATAGGGGTTGGAGGTAAATTCAACAGTTTGTAATGTGGGAAGAAGCGTGAGAAGTGTACTGGGGTATCATCTCCGAGCTCTTCCACAACCCACCTGGCAAATCTTCTAATTTCTTCTTCATTATCATTAAGAGTTGGAATTATTAAGTATGTTAGCTCAACGTGAATTCCAAATTCTTTTTTGGCAATTACTGCGGTTCTTCTGCTCGGCTCGCCACTTGGCACACTTGAAATTTTCATGTAGAATTTGTCGTTAAATGCTTTTATATCAATGTTCATGGCATCTATGTATTTTGCTAACTCTCTAAATGGCTCCTCATTTATGTAACCATTTGTTACCAGAATATTGTTTAGTCCTTCCTTCTTAGCTAGTTTTGCTGTGTCCAAAACGAACTCATACCATATGGTGGGTTCGTTGTAAGTGTAGGCTATGCTCTCGCATTCGTAGTGTCTTGCTAACCTCACTATACTTTCTGGCGTTGCATCTTGAAGGTAAGGGAAGCTTTCATCCGCTTGACTAATTTCCCAATTTTGGCAGTGCTTACAGTGCATGTTACATCCTACAGTTCCTATTGAAAATGCACAGGAGCCTGGCCAGAAGTGAAATAGGGGCTTTTTCTCTATGGGATCGAGGGCTATTGAGGAGACCTTCCCATAATTTAAGGTATAGAGCTTTCCATCTATGTTAATCCTAACTTTACAAGATCCTCTTTTTTCTGGGTTTATAATGCAATTTAGCGGGCAAAGCTTGCATTTAACTTTTCCATCCTCTAGGGGCTCCCAATATAGTGCTGTTCTCATCACTACCTTATGAGCAAAGGGCATTTATATATCTACCCCCAAACTAATATGAGGAGATGTGGAATGAAAATTTATGTTCTGGGTGCTGGGGCTATAGGCTCGCTTTTTGGAGGGCTA
Organism: Pyrococcus sp.; assembly: GCF_030153625.1. Classification (NCBI taxonomy): domain Archaea; kingdom Methanobacteriati; phylum Methanobacteriota; class Thermococci; order Thermococcales; family Thermococcaceae; genus Pyrococcus; species Pyrococcus sp. The sequence continues at coordinate 21,640 of NZ_JASKLM010000002.1, forward strand.
CTTTTCGCTGCAGGTGAGGATGTTGTTCTTATTGGCAGAAAGCCCCATGTAGATGCAATAAATAAGAGAGGGCTTAGGATAACTGGGATTATAGAAGAGGTGATAAAAGTTCCTGCTACAATCTCTCCTCCCGAAGAAAAACCAGATCTAATAATACTCGCAACAAAATCGTACTCTACAGTAGAAGCCCTTAGAGCCTCTAAAGCGATTGTGGAGGACACTTGGATATTAAGTATTCAAAATGGAATAGGAAATGAAGATGAAATAAGAAAGTTCGGGGGAAAGCCTATAGGAGGAATAACTACAAATGGAGCTATCTTAGTGAGCTCAGGGGTTGTGAAGTGGACGGGAAAAGGAATAACTGTAGTTGGTTTATACCCTAAAGGGCGTCACACATTTGTTGACAAAATTTCCGAAATTTTCAATAGAGCGGGATTAGAAACTATTGTAAGTGAGAACATTGAAGGGTGGATATGGGCAAAGGCAATTGTTAATTCTGCTATTAACCCCATTGGCACTCTGTTACGGGTTAAAAATGGGGCAATTCTAGACAATGAGGAATTGCTTTCTGTAGCAGTAGAAGTTGTGAAAGAGGGGTGTAAGGTTGCGACGCAAAATGGAGTAAAATTAGAGGTTCATCCAATAGATTTGCTATTCCAGACATTGAAAAAAACTAGGGAGAATTACAATTCCATGCTCCAGGATATATTAAAGGGGAGAAAGACTGAAATTGACTACATAAACGGAAAAATAGTTGAGTATGCCAAATCTGTTGGGCTTGAAGCTCCCCTTAATTTTCTTCTGTGGGGGTTAATTAAGGGAATGGAAAAGTTACATGGAGGAGTGGAAAATGTTTGGGGCAAAAGAGAATGATGTGTTTAAACTAATAAGGGATCATTTGACAATGGTCGGAGATACATTAAAATACACCAAGGAGATGTTTGTTCAGTATTTGCAGGGAAACATAGGAAATGCCGAGGAGCTGTTAACTAAAGTCGAGGAGAGTGAAACTCGGGCCGATAAGCTTAGGAGAGAAATAGAGCTTATGCTTTACTCAGGAGCCTTTATTCCGGCAAATAGAGGGGATTACATAAGACTTGTAGAGCTAATAGATAATGTTGCAGATGCTGCGGAAAGTGCTGCCCATACCCTAATATTTGCTAAGCCTGCAGTTCCCCCGGAATATAAAGAAAAGATCCTTATTTTAATCAACGAATCCCTAAAAACATTTGAGTACCTCAAAGAAGCTGTTGTATCCTTAGAGACTGACGTAGATAGAGCACTTGAATATTCTAAGTCCACTGAAGCTCAAGAAGAGGATGCCGATAAAATAGAATACTCTTTGCTGAGAAAGATATTTGAAGATGAAAACATTTCCACTTACGCAAAGCTTATTTGGAACCAAATTATCACAAAAATTGGAGATATTGCCGATAGGGCTGAAGATGCTTCAGACCATATAATGCTTATGGCCGTTAAAAGGAGGTGATAATGGTGAAGGTGCTTGTAGCTGCCCCTCTTCATGAAAAGGCTCTAAATATACTAAAAGATGCTGGTTTTGAAGTTATTTACGAGGAGTATCCGGAGGAAAATAGGCTTTTAGAATTAGTTAGAGATGTTGAAGCTATTATAGTTAGAAGTAAGCCAAAGATTACAAGAAAGGTAATAGAAAATGCTCCAAAATTAAAGGTAATTGCAAGAGCTGGAGTTGGATTGGATAACATAGATGTTGAAGCTGCTAAAGAGAAAGGCATTGAAGTTGTTAATGCTCCAGCAGCCAGTTCTAGAAGTGTTGCAGAGTTGGCTGTTGGGTTGATGTTTGCAGTTGCTAGGAAGATAGCTTATGCTGATAGAAAGATGAGGGAAGGAAAGTGGGCGAAGAAGGAGTGTATGGGTATAGAACTTGAAGGAAAAACCCTTGGAATAATTGGATTTGGAAGAATTGGCTATCAAGTTGCGAAGATTGCAAGAGCTTTAGGCATGAAATTGTTACTTTATGACCCCTACCCTAACGAAGAGAGAGCTAAAGAAGTCGGTGGAAAGTTTGTGGATCTAGAAACACTGCTAAAGGAGAGCGATATAGTCACAATTCATGTTCCATTAATTCCGGAAACATATCACCTCATTAACGAAGAGAGACTTAGGCTTATGAAGAGAACAGCTATTTTAATAAACACTTCGAGAGGGGCTGTAGTCGATACACAGGCCCTAATTAAAGCTCTTGAAGAGGGATGGATTGCGGGTGCAGGGTTAGATGTATTTGAAGAAGAGCCTCTTCCAGAAAACCATCCACTAACGAAATTTGACAATGTTGTTCTAACACCTCACATAGGAGCCTCAACTTACGAAGCCCAGGAGAGAGCGGGAGTAGAAGTAGCGGAAAAAATTGTAGAAATACTAAAGAAGAGCTCTTAATCTCCTATAGATCCTTTCTAATCTCTTTTTTGGAACTCTTGCTTTTTTGGCAAGCTCCTCTATCTTCCAATTAAGGAAGTCTTCAGGCTTCGTTATACCTACCTTCTTGAGCTTTTCTATGGTCTTTGGACCAATTCCCTTTATGGAGAGCAAAAATTCTTCGAAGTCTCTGCCCATGCTCTGGCCACTTGAAAATTTTCCTCTCTCTTTATCTTCTTCCTCTTTGGGAATCTGGGGAGGCTCAATGTATTCTGGAACTTCAGGCGGAACTTCACTAACATATGGCTCTATAACTATTGGATGGAAGACATTGTCTTTATCTTCTGCTTCTTCGAGAAGTTCCATCTCCGGAAATTCCCCAGTTTTTACATACACTTCCAGGGAATTTGCAAGCCTGTGGAAAATGTGGGCGTGCTCGAGAATCCTCTTTTTGGCATATTTCTTTGCCTGCTTTGTTGTTATTAAGAACTGCCAGTCACTTGATTCAATAAGAAGAAGCTCTCTGCCAAGCTGATCCAATGTCCTATCTGTTAGCTCGTCTCTTCCAAGGTATTTGCTAGCTAATGCCACCATTCTATCTTCCGCCAAGTGGATTATTGGCCATGTCCACTCAACTTCTGGGTTCCACCATGTATAGTGAGTTCCGAACATTCCCCAGGAGCCTTCAGGTAGCTCTATTTCATACCTTTTACCATCGAAGTTGTCTAGAAATTCGGATATTGTCGTAGTCTTAATTCCTAGCTTCTCGGCAAGCTCCAAAACTTTTCCTAACCACTTAACCCCCTCGAACCACCAGTGTCCAAATAGTTCGGTATCATAGGGAGCAACTACTATTCCATATTCTCCTTCTTTTTTCTTGAATTCTTCTAGAAGGGAGGATACCAATGATATAAAGTGCCTTGCATGTTCTTCAACTCTTTCCATGGCCTTTTCTGGCACATAGGGCTCTTTTCCTCCAAGGTCAATCTCCTTAGATGTAACCCTCCAATACTGTCCTCCACTTTTCTCGGCCTTCTTGTGGAATTCTCTATACCAGAAGTCTCCTGGGTACCCTATGTCTGCGCTCCACACTTGAATCCCCGTTTCTCTATTTCTTGCAAAAACGGCAATTCCATTTTTAAGGAAGTAGGGTCTTAGCGTCGACTTCTTGGTTTTTTCGGGTAAAATCTCCCCGTACTTGGAAGTAGCTGGTCCTTCGTCAATTAGATGACTCTCCACGAAAAAGTAGTCTATCCCATACTTCTTAAGGAAGTGCTCAATTCCCTTCCTCCAAACTACCTCTCCTGTACTCGGGCTTCTCCAGTATCCATCAGGCCTGTATGCACACTCGGGTAACCACATTCCTCTGGGCCTTCTCTGGAAATACTTTTCGTAAGTCTTTATCGCATTTGCAATTTGACCTTCGATAGCTTCATCCCTTCCCAAAAGTGGGAGGTATCCATGAGTTGCAGCTGATGTTATTATTTCAAGGTAACCTGCTTCTTGGAATTCTCTAAATTTTCCTATAATGTCGCCATTAATTTCCTTCCAATACCTATAAACATCTTCAAAGTATGTTATCATGTAGGCTATTGCTTTTTTCAATTGATCGTTCGTGTATTTTGTAAGATCTTCTTTCATAAGCTCTAATTTTCTAGTGATATACTTTTCGAACTCTTTTTTCATGTATTCGTCGTTTAGTTGCTCCAATAGCACTGGAGAGAAGCTTATAACGAGTTTGAAGTTTACACCTTTGTTGCGCAACTTTTCAAACTCCATAAGTAGAGGAATGTATGTTTCTGCAATAGCCTCAAAAACCCACTCTTCCCCAAAGGGCCACTTTCCGTGCTTTCTTACATAAGGTATATGGGAGTGTAAGACAAAAGTTAAGTATCCTCTCATGGCTAATTCCCTATGAAAAGATTTATGAAGAGAGTATTTAACGATTTTGCCTATATCTTAGCTTTGTTTACTAAAAAATGCTTTATGTATATAAAATATAGAAAACTGTAAGTCCTGGGTAAGAGATGTAAATAACCACCCCATCTTTATAAAATTGCAAAACTAACCTTAGGGGGGGTATTTATGAAAGAAAGCATGAGCAGTGTGGATATAAAATACATAACCGAGGAACTAAAAGACATGATAGTGGGTTCGAGGGTTGAGAAAATTTATCATGAAGGTAATGAAATTAGGTTTAAACTTCACAAGACGGGAGTAGGAAGGGTAGATTTGTTAATTGAGGCTGGAAAGAGAATCCACATAACTACTTACGTTAAGGAGAATCTACAGCCAACTTCATTCGCGATGCTTTTACGAAAATATTTGTCTGGAAAATTTCTTGAGGATATAAGGCAATACGAATTCGATAGGGTAGTTATCTTGTCGTTTGGTGAATATTTCCTCATCGCCGAACTTTTTGGTAGGGGGAATATTATATTTGTAACTAAAGATTGGGAAATAATTGGGGCTCTTAGATATGAAGAGTTTAAAGATAGGGCAATAAAACCAAAAATTAAGTACGTTTTTCCCCCTTCTAGAGCTAACCCCCTAAAAGTTAGCTTTGAAGAGTTCAAAGAGATAATATTGAACTCCCAGGGAACTGAAATCGTGAGAGCGCTTGCGAAAAATTTTAGCATTGGAGGCTTATATTCTGAAGAGACTCTCCTTAGAGCAAAAATAGATAAAGATAGAAAGGTTGATGAACTAAGTGAAGAAGAATTAAGACTCGTATATGATACTCTTCTAACAGTTCTAAACGATGAAAAAAAGCCTAACATTGTATATAACAAAGAAGGGGTTATGGTGGATGTCGTTCCAATAGATCTACAATGGTATCGGGAATATACAAAAAGATATTATGAATCTTTTAGCGAAGCTTTGGATGAATACTTTGGAAAGCTAACAATTGAAAAAGCAAGACTCGAAAAAACCAAGCAACTAGAAGAAAGGAGAAAGGCTCTTGAAATTTCTTTAAGGAGAATTGAAGAACAGATAAAAGGATTTGAAAAAGAAGCCATGACTAATCAGGAAAAGGGTGACGCGCTCTATGCCCACTATTCCATTGTAAATGAAATCTTAAGAGTTATTTCCTCAGCATTAAAGCAATATGGAGTTGAAGAAGTTAAAAAGAGGATAGAAGAAGGAAAGAAAGCTGGCTACCCTTGGGCAAAAATGATAATCGACGTAACCGACAACAAAGTAACGCTCAATTTGGATGGGATAAAAGTTTCTCTCGATGTTGAAAAATCACTAGAAGAAAATGCTGAGCTTTACTATGAGAGGGCGAAAAAAGCAAAGAAGAAACTGGAAGGAGCAAAAATAGCATATGAGGAAACTAAAAGAAAATTAATAGAGCTTGAAAAAGAGATAGAGCGAGAGAGTAAAGAAATCAACATAAAGAAAATCACCCGCAAAAAGAAAAAGTGGTTTGAAAAATTTAGGTGGTTTATTAGCAGCGAAGGTTTTCTGGTCATCGGAGGGAAGGATGCTACAACGAATGAAATCGTTGTTAAAAAGCATATGGATGAAAATGACATCTATTGTCACGCAGACATATGGGGGGCTCCTCATGTTATTATAAAAAATGGTAGAAATGCCAGTGAAAAAACGATCAGAGAAGCTTGTCAATTTGCCGTTGCCATGAGTAGAGCATGGAGCGAGGGATTAGCTTCGGCAGATGCTTACTGGGTTTACCCAGAGCAAGTTAGCAAACAAGCCCCTGCTGGAGAATACCTACCCAAAGGAGCCTTTATGGTGTATGGGAAGAGAAATTGGATTCATGGGATCCCTCTTAAACTTGCGGTTGGAATAGTTAATGTTGAGGGGGAAGAGCTTGTCATGTGTGGTCCAGTTGATGCGGTAAAAGCTCATACAAACAAGTATGTAGTGATAAGGCCTGGAGGATTAAAGAAGAGTGACCTTGTAAAGAAAATCCAAAAAATATTTGAAAAATGGGGATATAGGGTCTCTGAAGAAGATATAATGAGCGTTTTGCCCCCAGGACATGGAGAGATTGAGGAGGTGGTTGAATAATGTTTAAGCTTTACTCTCTTGCAAGAGAATTTGCAAGGGATTTACTTTTTGAAATTAATGGAGATGTAGTTACCTTATCAATAAAGGGGATCTTACTTGCTAATACTTCTTCAACTTCTTCAAATTTCTCGATATTTGAGGTTTCCGAAAATGAGTTCATCTTAGCAATACAAACCTCTGGATATGTAGTGTATTTGGGAATTGAGGCGGAGGAAGAAATCGAAGAGGAAGTTTATCCTTCACTTGTGAGAATTATAATTTCGGAAGTAATGCCTATTATAAATAACTTAGTTCAAGTGGCAAAGGAGTTAAGCTATAAGGGAGCAGATATCCTATTAGACGACAATATGTCCTCTTCGCTTAGGGAGGCTATGTACAATTTATTGTTGAAGCATAAAAAAGGCAAGAGTCCATATGAGCAGGTGGAGGTAGCATAATTTGGATATTTTTTAATCTTTATCGAATTAGTTTTGTAAATTTTCCAAATCTAATTATAAAATTTACAAGATAGTAATTTGTATGTGAAAATTTGTTTAATTTCTTGGAAAAAGTTTAAATATATCCTCAACCAAAAACACAATGGTATGAGGGAGATTATAAATTATGATGGTCCAGAAATCTTCAGGGAAATAGTTTCACAGAAGTTTACAAGATTAGTTGAAGCTCTCGAGGCTTTGGGGGTTAAAATTAATGAAGTCTCATTGAGGGGGAGAGAAATTACTGTAAATAGGTATATGGTCTTGTACATTGTAGGGGAGATTGTAATTTCAGAGAAGAGTGGTCTTTTCTTGAGGGAAATTAAGCACCTAATTGGTCCAATTTTAAGGAGTATAAATGATGAGATCCAAAGAGAGGTTCGCCCTGTTGGATATTACTCTTATATTGATGTTGATAAATTTAGATTGAGCATGAGTAGAGAGCAAGAAGAGAATCGGCAGAACATTGTTGTTGATGTGCCTGAAGAATATGAAAAAGAAGTGAAAAGAGTTGCCAAGGGTATTGCAATCTTCCTTTCTGACAATAATGTAAATTTTGACACCCTTGTTATTTCAGGATATTTAGTGAAAGACATTCTTAAAATAAGAGTTGTTCTAATGCCAGTGGGTGAATATGAGGAGGATAAGCTAGAAAAGTTGCTTAGAGGTGTAGCAGAGAAATATACCTCATACCTAAGAGAAAGAGGATTGAAGGCTATTTTGGATGATATTGAAGTTATAACAACTAAGATTAAGCCCTGGGTATCAATTGCATTAAAGAGGAAAAGATTAGCCGAAAGGGAAGCCTCACAAATAGTTTCCGATGAGGATATACAACTTGTAGTCCAAAAGTTTAGAGGAAAGTTATCTAGGAACTAGATGAGAACCATCACAAGTGGGATAAGAATAATATCCCTCCCTACAGGAACCGAATGTTATTCCAGCTTCTTCAATTTTTTCCCTCGCTGTCCTTAATATCTCCATTCTCAGATCTTTTTTGAGGTAATAATATCCTTCATATTTTTCGGTGTATAGGGGCTCTAGTTTTTCCATTAGCTCGGGAAATTTTGCTTTCATTCTTGCCTTAATGTCAGGCCTTAGTTTTAAGGTTGAGACTGTTATATGACTAACAAATTTCAATGCTTTTAGAGTTTTGTCGAAATCTTCCCAGGTGTAAAAGGGAATAATTGGATCTATTCTTGCGTACACAGGAATGCCTTCTTTCTTTGCAAGTTTTAGTGCTTTAATTCTTTCTTTAGGAGAAGGCGCATTTGGCTCCAAAAGTTTAGCCTTTCTTTCATCTACCGTTGTTACTGTAATTCCGACTGCACACCTTAGCTCTTTAATTATATCTAGGTCTCTTATAAATATATCAGACTTCGTCAAAAGTAAACATCTTATATCATATTTTTTGAATAGCTCTAGAACTCTCCTCGTTATCGTGAGATCCTTTTCAATCGTTGGATAGGGATCTGAGGAGTATGACATCGCAATTATAAAGTTCTTATTAAACTTCCTTAATTCCCTGTCTAACGTAGGAAGCAAGCTTTCTTTAATTCTCACTTTAAAGGCTTTAGGAATGTAGGATGTTATGTAACAGTAAACACAAGCATGATCGCATCCAGTGTAGGGGTTAAGGGTGTATTTAAACGGGCAAGTGCACATATTTGATTTCCAGGGGTCAAATGGTCTGATGTACATTTTCATTTAATGCTTGAATGGAGAAATTAATTTAAATTTTTAGGGTCAATCCAGAAGGGTGATGGAGGAATGAGTAACATAGTGAAGGGAATAGTAAAGTGGGTTGAAGGAGAACAGTTCATTGGGGGTATAGAAGGGGAAAACTGTTCGGTTATTTTAGGAGAAGGCGGAATAAGCCCAATGAAGCTTTTATTGCTCAGCGTGGCAGGATGTACTGCCTATGATGTAGTGATGATCCTAAGGAAGATGAGAGAACCTATAAGAGGTCTGAGGGTGGAAATCGAGGGAGTTAGGCGAGAAGAGCATCCGAGAGTGTATAAGGAGGTAACTATCCACTATAAAATCTATGGAAAGGTTGACGAAAAGAAGGCTCGAAGAGCAATAGAGCTTAGCCAAGAGAAGTATTGTTCTGCCTCTGCTCATCTAAAATTGGGTGGAACGATAGTTAGATATACTTTGGAGATTTTCGATGATGAGCCTCCATCCCATGCTGAAGGGTGATGAGTGCACATCAGGCTGAGCTTTATAACTTTCTCTTTGATTTTATTTTTGGTGGTTGATATGGTAAAAATACCGAAGTCTCATCCACGATATTGGAGTCTTTTGTATAGAGAAAAAATAATTGAGGGGATGGAGAAAGGGATTACAGCCAAAGCAGGGCTTATTGCCCATGGAAGGGGAGAAGCATTTGACTATTTAATTGGAGAAAAAACAATCCCACCAGCAGAAACTGCAATGAGAGCTGCAATTGCTAAATTACTCCTTGCGAAACACCCTGTAATTTCTGTAAACGGCAATGTTGCTGCTTTAGTTCCTAAAGAAACAGTTGAATTAGCAAAAGTTCTGAACGCAAAATTGGAGATTAACTTATTTTATAGAACTGAAGAGAGAGTTAAGAAAATTGCTGAAGTCCTTTATGAGAATGGAGCCGATGAGGTTCTGGGAATTAACCCAACTAAAAGAATTCCAGGATTGGAGAGTGAGAGGGGAAAGGTTGATGAAAATGGTATCTGGAAAGCTGATGTCATTTTGGTTTCTTTAGAAGATGGAGACAGAACAGAAGCATTATGTAGAATGGGAAAATTTGTAATAACTGTGGATTTAAACCCGCTCTCGAGAAGTGCCAGAATGGCTGATATAACAATAGTGGATAACATAGTTAGGGCTTATCCCAGGATGATAGAGCTCGCAAAAGAAATGAAGTCTCTCCCAAAAGAAGATCTAGAGAAGATAGTGGCCACTTATGATAACTCAAAAGTTTTGAGTGAGGTTCTCATACACATTAGAGATAGGCTCACGAAGCTTGCAGAGGGGGGAATCTGGAAAAAAGAAAAACTTGACATTTAAAATGCCCCGACTAGTTTCCTCAGGCCCATAATTAATTCACTTTCGCTCTCTGCTTTTGAGACAACCAAGGGGACTCTTTCTTTTTCTGCAATTTTTATGGCTAATTCATCGAGTCTTTTTACTCCATGAAGCACTACCATGGCAGGCTTTAAACCCTGCACTCTTATTGCTATCATTGGGCTTCTTCCAGTTGTTACTTTTGTAAAGACAAGAGCTCTTTCAGTCGTCCAACCATAGAGCTTAAGAAACTCTTCTGCAGACATCTCCAGGATAGCCTGAATGCTATCGACAATAGTGTATCCGTAAATCTTCCTATCTATCAAATCTGGGTTGGCTACTATTTCGCCTTTAACGGCATTTACAATATCCTTTACCGTGACTGGAATGTTAAATTCCCTTATATCAAGGATTGCACTTGTTGGAATATCCCCGCCAAGGGTTCTACTAAACGCTCTAATTACATTTCCTCCTCTCTTCTCATCGATCTCCAGAAGAGCCTCAACAAACTTCCTTATAGTTGAAGCTCCTGGGCTCTTTCTTCTTCCACCCTCATAATCACTAATAACAGAAGATGACACTCCAAGATACTCGGCAAGTTCACTTTGGCTTATGCCGAAAATCTCTCTCCATTTTCTCATAGTCTTTCCTGGGTCGGGGGATAAAACAATCTCACCAGCAATTCTTTTTGCCAAGATTTCCTTTTCCTTTTCAAGCATGAAGTTATATTTTCCTGGTCAAATATAAATATTTCGGCGATTGCCTAAATCCCTAGTTTTTCTAACAAGCTTTTTAGGATGTCAAAATCCTGCTTTAGTTCCTCCTTTAGTTGAGGTCTATAAAGGGCCACTGCTGGATGATATGTTGGGAAGATATAAAGAGTACCAAAAAGTGTTTTTGCCTTGAAGACTTTCCCATGAATTTTGCTTATTGGCTCAAGATCAAATCCAAATTTTTTGAGGATGTAATTGGTGGAATGCCTTCCTAATGTAACGATAACCTTTGGCTTTATAATATCTATCTGTTGATCAAGATATGGGGAGCATGCCTTTATTTCTTCTTCTGTCGGATCTCTATTGTTTGGTGGCCTACATTTAACCACATTTGTTATATAAACATCTTCTCTTGTTAGTCCAATCCCATCTAATAGTTCATCTAAGACTTTTCCAGCTTTTCCAACAAATGGTAACCCTTTTTGATCTTCCCAGTACCCTGGGGCTTCTCCAATGAACATTATTTTTGCGTCATAATTTCCATACCCGGGAACGGGATTAGTTCTTAGCCTCCACAATGGGCATTTTTTACAGGTGAGTATTTTTTCTTCTAGCTTTTTCATTAGCTCATGCTTTGACATTTAATCACCTTTTCTCTCTTTGAGTTGTAGCCGTGCTTGAGAGAGATAAGCTTGCAGTAATTCTACCCAGGCAGTGTAGTAGCCTTTCTCATAGTCATCTCGAAATTCCTGATTCTTTATTTCTTCAAAGTTCCTAAGAAACTCTTTTATTCTCTCTTCGTCTGGATTATTTAGAAGCATTATAATGAGTGAATCGGTGTCATTATCCTTTATTGCGCTCATGAAGCCATTTAAGGCCTTTAGATATCCTCTTCCCCATTCATCTTCTTCTTTCACTAGCTTTTGGAGTTTATCTAAGTGTGATTTCGCTTTATCAAAATCTCTCCTTAAGAGAGCCCTGAGAAACATTTCCATGCGCATTTCTCTGGCTGGCATGTTTCTCACCTCATCAATCTCTGAAGCAGATCAGATTTTGAGGGGAGGTTTTCAAAAGTCTTAACGTCTTTTACCTTTAGGAGAATTGGTATATCTTTGAAGAGTCTTATTATCTTTCCAAATGGTATCTTTCCTTCCCCTGGGAGAAGGTGTAGATCTCCCACCCCGTAAGCTAGGGCATCTTCTGGCTCTACCTGGGGGAACATTTTTCCAAAATTATCGTGGACTAAAAGGATTATTGTTTTCTCGACTCCTAGTCTAACATCTTCTAAGAGCCTATTTTCATCCCCCTGGGCACTTAAGAATGCATGAGCTACATCCAGAGCAAATCCAACGTTGTCCTTATTCACGTTGTCTATTACGTAGAGAGTATCCTTAACACTAAACGTGTTTTCAAGTGCAATATTTATTCCAAAGTTTTCTGCTATATCAGCCAAAGCTTTTATTGAGTCAATCTCTAAGTCTAACCTTCCAGTTTTTCCACTTTGCATAACTATTGTTTTTGCTCCAAGCTTAATAGCAACATCCAAGACCGCCTTGGCAACTTTAAAATGTCTTGAGTAGTAGACGTTGTCCCTTAAATTCAACGAAACTGGCATTCTAACTATGTAATCTATTTCAACACCCTTTAGTATTGTCTCTATTTCTTTCAACTTTTCTTCTATCACGGTTCCGTTTTTAATAACTCCCAAAGCGTGGGGAATATCTGGACGAAATCATAATTTTTTACTTTGATATCTGCTAAAATTGAGGCAAGGGTTTTTCTTTCATTTAAAAAGTGGGGATATATGCTAACTCCAACTTTCATTATTATTCACCTCACTTTTTTCTGAGATTTTCATCAAGCGAAAGACTTAAAAGTCTTCCGTGGATGAGGATAACTCGGGTAGTGCCGGGGTAGCTTAGCCTGGTCAAAGCGCCCGGCTCATAGGGCCCTCCCCCGTTAAGGGGGAGCCTGAGAAACCGGGAGATCCGGGGTTCGAAGCCCCGCCCCGGCACCACTATTCTTATGACTCCATGTACCGTATTAGAAATGAGGGGATACAAATGCACATAATGGAGTTCCCGCGAGAGGTAATTTTAGGTAAGAATGTTATTAGTGAGACTGTTAACGTTGCAAAAAGGTTGAGTTTTTCTTCACCTGTTCTTGTGGTTTATGGACCGAAAACAAAAGAAATAGCTGGGAAGGATGTGGAAAGAGTTCTTAAAGAAGAATTTGACGTTCATTCTGTAATTGTTAAGGAAGCAACAATTAATGAAGTTGAAAAGGTTGAAGGTATAATAAGAGACAATAAGGTAAAATGGGCTATTGCAGTTGGAGGAGGAACAATTATAGACGTTACCAAGTTGGCCAGTTATAGAGCAGGAATACCATTTGTCAGTTTTCCAACTACCGCATCCCACGATGGAATAGCAAGCGCAAATGCTTCCATAAAGGGGCTTGGAACTAAGACCTCAATCAAGGCCAGGCCTCCGGTGGCAGTTATTGCAGACATTAGAATAATAAAATCCGCTCCCAGGAGGTACTTAGCTGCAGGAGTAGGAGATGTTATCAGCAATATCACTGCTGTGCGGGACTGGAAACTTGCTCATAAAATTAAAGGCGAATATTTCAGTGAATACGCTGCAGCTTTAAGTTTAATGAGTGCAAAAATGGTCATGAGGGATGCGGAAATCATAAGAATAGGAGACGATGAAGGGGTTAGAAAAGTAGTGAAGGCCTTAATTTCCAGCGGAGTTGCTATGAGTATCGCTGGCTCTTCAAGACCAGCTAGTGGAGCGGAGCATCTTTTCAGCCATGCATTAGACCTTTTGCTTGAAAAACCTGCTCTTCATGGAGAGCAAACAGGAATTGGAACAATAATTATGGCTTATCTCCACGGAATAAACTGGAGAAAAATAAAGGAAACTCTCCAAAAGGTAGGCGCTCCAACTACAGCTTATGAGCTAGGAGTTGATCCAGAAATAATAATAGAGGCCCTTACTATAGCTCATACTATAAGACCAGAGAGATACACTATCCTGGGGAGGGATGGTCTGACTAGGGAGGCCGCTGAAAGGGCTGCTAAAATCACTGGTGTAATTTGAGGAGGTGGGAAAGATGGTTATCACACTGGTTGGAGAAAAGTTGGCTAAACCAGGTGTTGAGTTCATTTATTATGGACCAGCTGAGCCTTGTAAATCATGTAGATTGGCAAGAGTATGTACAGGAAACCTCGAACCTGGAAGGAGATACAAAATAATCAAGGTAAGAAATATGGAGTATCCTTGCCTACTTCATGAAGGAAAGGTAAGGGTAGTTGAAGTTGTAGAACCAGCAATTGATGTGATTATAGAGCCCAGGTATGCAGTTGCTGGGAGCAAAATAACATTAAAGTTTGTTGAATGCGATGATCCCGAAAAAGTTGATCTAGTAAGGCCAGAAGGACTATTTGAAGGGGACGTTGTGAAAATACTGGAGATAATTGGAGACATTGAGTGTAATGGAAGAAAATATAAGATTGCAAAGGTAATAAGGGAAAATACACAAAAATAGAGCATCACATTTTATCTGGAGCCTCTATACCCATTAACCAAAGAGAATTCCTTAGAACTTGCCTTGTAGCCATGACAAGCAAGAGCCTTGCTTCTCTTACTCCCTCTTCTGCTTTTATAACTGGATGATCCATGTAGAATTTGTTGAACGTTGAGGCAACCTCATTTGCATACCATGCAATTAAGTGGGGCTTAAGATCAGTTCCAGCTTGCTGAACTATTTCTGGGAACCTTGATAGTAACATTATTAATTCTCTTTCTTTTTCTGTTATTTGGTTAAAATTAGCCACTTTTAGAAGTGACTTCCAATCCGTTGATATTCCTAATTCTTCAGCTTTTCTTAAGATTGAAGAACATCTTGCATGGGCATACTGAATGTAAGGGGCACTCTCTCCTTCAAAGTTGAGCACGTCTTCCCATCTAAATACAATTTTCTTCTCTGGACTATACTTGATGAGGGTGTACCTTATAGCCCCAACAGCCACTTTCTTTGCTATTTCTTCTTTCTCTTCCTCTGTTAAGTTTGGATTCTTTTCTTCTATTAAACTCTTGGCTTTGTTTATCGCTTCGGCTATAACTTCATCTACAGTGAATCCAACCCATGTTCCTTTTCTACCTGAGAATTTTCCTTCTGGACTTTCTACGTGCTCATAAGCTAAATGGTGGAAGTTTTCCGCGGCATCTTTGTATCCGAGCAACTCTAAAGCATATTTAATTGCCAATTGAGGATGTCTTTGCTCTGCCCCAATAACATTAATGACAATGTCTCCCCTTCCAAATTTTCCTGGCATCGGTTCTCCATCTGGAGCTGTTGTCCATGTGTACTCATCCCATCTCTTGTACAGTAAGTCAATATCTATTTTTCCAAATTTCCATAGGTGGTATGCTATATCTTTTCCCGTGTACGTCGCTGTTCCATCACTTCTTCTAAGAACGAGATAGGGGTTCTTCATCTCGGGGAATAACCTACTCAAATCCATAACAAAAGCTCCTTTGTATTTCCCGTCTTTTGGAGTGTAAAAGTTCTCATTTTTCTCGAGAAGGTTAATTGTTTTTTCAAAGAGCTTTGTGCTGACTATGTCACTTTCCCAAACTAAGAGATCATAATATATGTTTAGATTGTATAAGGTTTCCATTTGGGCCTTAACGACCTCTTCAGCAAGATTTCTCCCGTTTAATTTTCTCTCTTCTAGCTTTTTCATTAGTTCTCTAATCTCCTTCTCTACTTCTGGAGATTCTTCAATTTTCTTATTAACCTCAACATAGAGAAGCCCTAATGCATGATCTATTGGATTGTTTTTTAGCCCTTTTTCTTTTAGTTCTTTCATTAGTTCATTAAACTTCCCTTTTAAGTTCAAATATCCCCAATATACTTGGGCAAATTGAACGCCTAAATCATCAATGTAGTTTTGAACTTCAACATGATATCCCAAAAATCTCAGAATTCTTGCCATTGTATCTCCTAATATTGCATTTCTTGCATGTCCCATGTGAAGTGGTTTTGTAGGGTTAACTGAAGTATGTTCCACTATAACTTTCTTCCCTTTTCCTATTTCTGACCTACCATAATCTGTTCCATAGCCTAAAATAGTCTCTATAACTAATCTAGAAATTTGTGGATAATCTAGGAAGAAGTTTACATAGCCATTAACTGCTAGAGCTTTTTTTACCTCTTTTGGCCTATTTTTGTTAAATTCTTCTGCAATTTCTTGGGCAATAATGATGGGAGATTTCCTTAATAATTTAGCAAGTTGAAATGCTACTGTAGTTCCAAAATCACCCAGCTCTGGGCTTGGAGTGTCTACAAACTGTATATCTCCACTCCAATCTGGTGCAATTCCTCTTACTATATCTTCAATAGTTTTCCTTATTTCGGACTTTATTGTTTCAATCATACTTTTATCACCTCACTTGATTTTAAACCTCAACAGTGCAGCTATACCTCCAAGGGCCTTAAGTTTATCGCCTCCTTCATGTTCTGAGCTTACTACAACGACAGAGGCCCTTAAATTTCTCGCAAGTTCCATTAACTCTTCAATTTTTTCCCTTAACTCTCCCTTTAGCAGTGAATCCAGGACAATTAAAGTTTCAACGGCCCCATAATTTATTGCCTCCTCTACTTCTTTTAGTCCATAAGCCACCAAGCCATTCTTTGCTATCTCTTCTATCACTTTTTCTACCAACATTATTTCCTTCGATATCCTACTTTCGGTGTACACTTTGTCCACTGTTCCTCTTCTTATAACTTCGTAGATTCCTGTTCTTCCCCCCATGCTTGTGTCGTCTGTGACAACTTTCTTTGCAAGTTCTGGATAATTCTCTTTGAGAAAGTTAACGAAATTCTCCTTATAGAATCCAGGTCCTGCTACAATCGCTTTCTCTATCTTTTCTCTTTTCATTAACTCTTCCATAGATTTTGCTACTTCATGGAAGAATTTCTTTTCTTCATTATCTCTCTTTACGTTATACCTCTTCCCACTTATATTGTAGGTTATAGATCCAACGAAATCTAGACCATATTCCCTAACTATTGCAATTTCAGCCTCTCCATCTTCCATGGCGACAATCATGACTCTTGCTTTTTTTGAAGCCTCTATAGCTTCGTTAAGTCTTTCAATATGATAACTTTTCCATTTTTCTTTTTGTATGGTTATTACAGTACCAGGTTCTACCGTTAGTGTGTGGTATTTTCCCAGGGGAACATCCTCCCTACTTGCATAAATTATCGGTCCAGTTATTCTAAGCTGGTTGGCAAATCTGTGTAGATTAACCTTTTCAACTTTTATTCCTAAAAATACAGGTATTGCTTCAACTTTTTCTGGCCTTAAAGAATCGCTTCTTTGAGCCTGTTTCCTTAGAGTTTTGCCATATACAATGTCTCCCTCACTTATGATATGATATAAGTGCCAGAGATCATCGAGAGTTTCTGCCTTTATCTTTATTTTGCCCTCCTTTGGTTTTTCCTCTAATATTTCCATCCGCTCACCTCCACCCAAATTGGGACAAAAACTTTCTTTTGAGCCTTTTGATTGTTCCAGAAACCCCTAGAACTTTTATAATTGCTTCATTTCCATTAATGTCTGAGACTAGTGTTAGGGAAAATATGACATCATAGACGTGATTCCTATCACACCTCACTATTCCCATTTGAGTAGTTTCGTCGAATTTGATTAGCCATGGCTTGGCTTTTGCTGTTCCAAGTTCTCCAAGCGTTCTAAGACATGCCTTCCAAATGACATCTTTTACTTCATCTTTATTAAACTGAGTTTCTGAAATAACCTTAAATGCTATGTATCTTTTCTTGTCTCTCAAAGTAGGAGGTAAGGTTTTTGGCCTCTCCATCATCCTTTGAAAAATGCAGAACATAATTTAAAAGTACCGAAATCTTTTTAAGTTACTATCCGACATGGTAACACAAAAGGTTTATATACCTTTTGGAACCCGTAGTTATATTGGACAGGGTTTTAGGCAGTGGGGGTGTTGAAGTGAATAAGCAAAAGGTTTGTCCTGCTTGTGGATCCACGGAACTTATTTATGATCCAGAGAGGGGGGAGATAGTCTGCGCCAGGTGCGGTTATGTAATAGAGGAAAACATAATTGATATGGGTCCCGAATGGCGTGCTTTTGATGCTTCTCAAAGGGAGCGCAGGTCTAGAACTGGTGCGCCTGAAAGTATTCTTCTTCACGACAAAGGGCTTTCAACTGAGATTGGAATTGACAGATCTCTTTCGGGATTAATGAGAGAGAAGATGTACCGTCTGAGAAAGTGGCAGTCCAGATTAAGAGTCAGTGATGCAGCAGAGAGGAACTTAGCTTTTGCCTTAAGTGAACTAGATAGAATTACTGCTCAGTTAAAACTTCCAAGACATGTTGAGGAAGAAGCTGCTAGGTTGTATAGGGAAGCAGTGAGAAGAGGGCTTATTAGGGGTAGGTCTATTGAAAGCGTTATGGCAGCCTGTGTTTATGCTGCCTGTAGATTATTAAAAGTTCCCAGGACTCTGGATGAGATTGCTGACATTGCTAGAGTTGATAAGAAAGAAATTGGAAGGAGTTACAGATTCATTGCGAGAAACCTCAATTTAACTCCTAAAAAGTTATTTGTCAAGCCAACTGACTATGTAAATAAATTTGCGGATGAGCTTGGACTAAGTGAAAAAGTTAGAAGGAGGGCCATTGAAATTCTGGAGGAAGCTTATAAGAGAGGATTGACCAGCGGTAAGAGTCCAGCTGGTTTAGTAGCTGCAGCCCTTTACATAGCCTCTTTACTGGAAGGAGAGAAGAGAACACAGAGAGAGGTTGCCGAAGTTGCTAGAGTAACTGAAGTGACCGTAAGAAATAGATACAAAGAACTTGTGGAGAAGCTGAAAATTAAAGTTCCTATAGCATGATTTTTTAGTTTTTAATTTTGCTATTGATTAGAAGTGAGAAATATGGCGCCGGGGCGGGGATTTGAACCCCGGTGGGCGAACGCCCACGGGCTCTCCAGGCCCGCGCCTTCCCTGGCTAGGCTACCCCGGCACAATTAAATATAGGTAAGGGGATTAATAAGCATTTATCATGATATCAATTCAATTTCGATTGTAACATCTTCAGGAACTCTAATTCTCATGATTTGTCTCATTGCTCTCTCGTCCGCTTCAATATCAATTAACCTCTTGTGAACTCTTAATTCCCATCTGTCAAATGTGGCAGAGCCTTCTCCATCAGGGCTCTTTCTTGTTGTAATCCTTATCCTCTTTGTTGGAAGTGGTATAGGCCCGCTCATTCTAACTCCTGTTCTTTCTGCAATTTGCTTTATTTGATTAGCAACTTCATCAAGAGAACGGACATTTGTGCTTGCTATCTTAATTCTTGCTTTTTGCATAATTGATCACCTCAAAAGAAAAAGAATTTGGGAGAGAAATCACTCTCCCTTCTGAATTGAAATAACCATACCTGCGGCAATTGTCATACCCATGTCTCTAATAGCGAATCTACCTAGCTGTGGAATTTCCTTAACTGGTTCAAGAACTACTGGCTTCATTGGCCTTAGAACTACGATTGCAGCATCACCGGTCTTAATGAATTGTGGGTTCTCCTCGACAACGTTACCTGTCTTTGGATCGAGCTTTGCTAGGAGTTGCTCAAATCTGACTGGAACCTGGGCGGTGTGGGCGTGTAGTACTGGGCTGTATCCAACGGTAATTGCAGTTGGGTGGTTGAGTACGATAATTTGAGCCTTGAATGTGTCCTTTGTCCTAACTACTGTCGGTGGGTTGGTTGTGTGTCCGGCAACGTCACCTCTCTTGATGTCATTCTTGCTAACACCTCTGACGTTGAAACCAATGTTGTCACCTGGAAGGGCTTCTTCGAGTGGCTCGTGGTGCATCTCGATGGACTTGACTTCACCTTGTATGGGCTTGTGGAAGATTGTTGATGCTGGCTCGAAGATAACTACATCTCCAACCTTAAGTCTTCCGGTTTCAACTCTACCGACTGGAACTGTACCGACACCCTTAATTGAGTATACATCTTGGATTGGGATTCTAAGTGGCTTGTCAACTGGCTTCTCTGGCTCTGGAATCTGGTCAAGAGCCTCTATGAGTGTTGGGCCGTTGTACCAGGCCATCTTGTCGCTCTTCTTAACTACATTGTCACCCTCCCAAGCACTTATTGGGATGATTGGGAAGTCCTTGTAACCAAGCATCTTCAAGAGCTTCTCTACTTGTGCCTTAACTTCTTCAAATCTCTTCTGGTCGTAGTTAACCATGTCCATCTTGTTGATAGCTACAATGATATGCTTAATACCGAGTGTTCTTGCAAGGAAGGCGTGCTCCTTTGTCTGTGGCATGACTCCATCTGTAGCTGCAACTACAAGAACTGCAGCATCAGCCTGTGAAGCACCGGTAATCATGTTCTTTACGAAGTCTCTGTGGCCAGGAGCATCGATAATGGTGATGTACCTGTGTGGTGTCTCGAACTTGGTGTGGGCAACGTCAATTGTAATACCTCTTTCTCTCTCTTCCTTAAGTCTGTCCATGACCCAAGCGAACTTGAAGGACTTACCTTTTTCACCCATCTCCTCGAACTTCTTGATGATGGTCTCTGGAATGTTTCCAGTGTCGTAGAGTAACCTTCCAATTGTTGTACTCTTTCCGTGGTCTACGTGTCCAATAAATACAATGTTAACGTGGGGCTTGTCCTTGGGCATTTTTATTCACCTCCAATTTCTTGCCTAACCCTACTTTTGAACTTACTTTTTAAAGCTTTCGCACATCAGCCCCCTCAGGCGGGAAACCCGCCTTTAGTTGAGGGGGCTTCATTGAGTTCGGTGTGAAATTATGAAGGAAGTTTAAAAATTTAATTGTCTTTGCTTAGGTGGCTCAGCGGTGACCACTTTCATCACTCCTCAGTCAAGACCGATTTCCTCATAGCCAAGTTTTATTAAACTATAATTGGTAAGAGATAGTCGGGTGAGATTTATGAGGTTTATTCCTTTAATAGTTGCTAGGCCTGAAGTACAGATGGCAATTGATGAAGCGATCTTAATAGCTAGAAGTGAAGAAAAAGTCCCTGATACGATAAGATTATACGTTTTTAAGCCGAGTTCAGTGACTATTGGAAGGTTTCAGAGCGTTAGACACGATGTTAATGTGAAAAAAGCAGAGGAACTTGGAATACCTATAGTTAGAAGAATTACTGGAGGGGGGAGTGTATTTCATGATGAGTACGGAGAAATAACCTATTCAGTTATAATTGGAGAGGACTATCATCCAGCCCTTAAGAATATCTACGAAAGTTACAGGTTTTTAGCTGGCCCCTTGGTCGATGCTCTACAGGATCTTGGAGTTAGAGCTGAGTTCTCTGGATTGAATGATATTATAGCCAATGGTAAGAAGATAAGCGGATCAGCCCAGACAAGAAGAAAAGGGATAATCCTTCAACATGGAACATTTATGTATGCAACAAGACTTGAAATTTTGGGGAGTGTATTAAAAGTTTCTAAAGAAAAACTTAAGGATAAAGGTGTTAAAAGTATTTTTGATAGAGTAACTACATTGGAAAGAGAAGGTATTAAAATGAACAGAGAGGAAGCTTATAATCTTTTGAAAAATTCCTTCTTTAGGGCCTTCCCGCTAGAAGAGGGGGAACTTACAAAGTATGAACTCGAACTGGTTGAGAAGCTTATAGAGGAAAAATATGGAAGAAAAGAATGGAACTTTTCTAGGTGATTCTTCTCTATCCATTCTTACATTACTTAACTTAATGAAATTAAAGGTTAAGGGAAAGCGGTTTGGGATTGTGGTTGGTGAGACCTACATGAGTAGGGTTGATGCTCTGGCTTTAAAACCATTAGTAGAGAAGGGGATTTGAAGGGAATGGGCTAAGAAGGAGGCTATTGGAGTTTTGAGTAACGCTAATGGGACTTTGAACATTTTGCATAAGGTAACCGGTGATTTCCCCATTGGAATATCAGTAGTGGCTGGTGGATTGGATGAGAATTAGGTTGCCGATAACGGGATACCAGATAAACCCCTCACAAAACCTCGCTCTTCAGAACGAGGTAGAGCACTTATAATTTTTAATTATTGTTGATTTTTTCACTTGGAATCCCCTATTGGATCGAACCTGAGGTTTACATAAATCAAACTATGAATAATTTTCGGACTTAGACTTCAAGAATGTGAGGAAAGTTATTGAGGTCAGAGAATTCAAGGAATCTTGACGTTAACTTCTTGATAGTCAGCCACATATGGGAACCTTTAATTCCACTCGCGGACTGGATGATAATGATTTCCGAGGGAAGAATTATCGTGAATGGACCTACCGAAACTGCCAAAGGTGAAATCGAGAGAATATTCAAGGAGATGTTAGTCCTTTAATGTCGACATGAACGAATGCAACCTCAACCTCAGGCAGCATCTCAACCCTCCTCTTAACTTCCTCACTAATGTCATGAGCCTCTAAAAGTGTTAGATTTGGGGGGACCTCAATGTGAAGCTCGACATGAAGCTTGCTTCCTACGTAGTGAGCCCTAAGATCATGAACACCCAAAACGTTTTTAACACTTAATGCTACCTCTTCAATCTTCCTGTAAACTTCCGAAGGTGGGGATCTTCCCGTTAGATAATTGACATTTTCAAGGATAATATCAATCCCAACCTTAGCGATGAACAGAGAAACTATTATACCAGCAACACTGTCTCCTCCTTTTACTCCCACTTTTTCAAAGAGAAGACCGACTAAAACAGCGATAGTGCTTAAAACATCACTCCTATGGTGATAAGCATCTGCTATTAGAATTACATTATTAAGTTTTCTACCCACAACTAGGGTATATTGGGTCATTGCCTCCTTGGCGAATATCGAAAGGAGGGCAACTCCAATCATCACTGGGGTGACCTCTATAATAACTCCATGCATAATTCTTTCAATGGAGTCCCTGAATATTTCATAGGCAACTATGAGCAGTAACTCACCCATGAAGAACGCGAAAAGTGGTTCAAATCTTGAGTGGCCAAATGGATGAGTGCTATCCGGAGGTCTCTTGGCTATTTTAACACCAACAAATCCTATAATGGTGGTAATAAGATCGCTGAGAGAGTGAATTCCATCTGAAATCAGGGCAATGCTGGATGAAATAATACCAATGGTTATTTTCAAGACTGCAAGAAGTAGATTGCCAATTATACTCACGAGGATTGGCTTGTAAGCTTCATACATTTAATCACCTCGGTCAGTCCGTCACTCCCTCATCACACCTCAGCTTAGGCTGAATTCCTCATCCCGAAAATTTGGCTCAGAGATCACCTACCATCATCACTATTTCAGTTTGCCCATCATTCATCATTGCCTTTTAAACCCGTTTCATTATTTTTAGATTTTAAGATATTGGATGTCGTCAGATTAACCTCATGATTGGCGTTTTTTGTTCCCCTTAAAAGGCTTTGGTCATAAGCCTTAAGTATTTTGGTGAACAATTTTCATCATGGAGATCTCCTGACACTTCAGGTGGCTCGTCTTTTTAGTTTCCTCGGCAATTCTGGTTATCTCTGGATTAGTCATCACCTCTTTATAATAGGCACGGTAGGGAGATTTATGAGCTTTGCTGGTTTAGTCATTATGCTCGTCTCCAAGGGATAGCTATCTATGTCCACTCATTCTTTCCAAAAAGCACGACAGGCCTGAAGACTTCGGGAAAAGAACCGAAGTCCTGCTTGAGTAAGATTTTTTGAATTACCCAAGCACATGTTTTATTCCCAATGATTTTCTCATGTCATACCATTTTACTTTAAAATTATTCTTTGGATAGTAGTTGAGATAGCAAATCAACGTTGTCTCCGTAGAATCTATACCAACTCTCCAATTAAGTTTTGTTAAAACTAATTGTCAATGTGATAACAAGTAGAAAAAAGATTTTAAAATGTATCCAGTATTTGAAGCAAAAAATTTAAATATAAAATAGTAATCACTACACAACGCAAAAACCTATTGGAGGTGAACATAATGGACCCCAAGTATGTAGTCCAAGGAAAGGATTGTGCCATCTGCTCTATATGTGCCATTTGCTTCGCGGATGGTCCAATTCCCGATTTTGAGGGAGTTGGACTCTACGGGCTCTTTGGCCTGTTCTGAGCTCCTACATTTTTAATTTTTTATGATTAAATCTATGGAGGGAGTTTAATGGGGTTGTTCCTGCATGTGGACGATCTGATGGGAGCTAAAACACCTGCGGTGCAGAGGGATATAAAATCGAAATATGTATCTCTCTCACATTCTATTAAGTTGAGGATATACCCACACATGGCTATTATCTTGAAAGACGGGAATGTTCGCGCCGTCAATGCGGATGGCGCAAAAATACTGAGACTGTGTAGCGGGACTATAACCGGTTGACGACCTAACAAAGTCTCTCTCGTCAAGTCCTGAAGAGAGGAACAAGATAATTAACTTCTTGCTCATTGCAGAAAAACTAGGTGATGTGGTGTTCTCTGACAACCCTATGAGCACCCACGCCAGTGTTGAAGAGTATCCATATATTGTTCCCACCCACGTTGTGTTTGAAATTACTGAGAACTGCAACCTGAACTGCGTCCACTGCTACAGAATAAAGGACAAGAAGCCGCTCTACCTCAAATTTAATGCATTTCGGAAAATCCTGAATTTCCTGATTTCGAGAGGCCTCATCGGCATCGAAATAACCGGTGGGGAACCAACGCTTCATTCCAACTTTCTGGACATAGTAGAATATGCCGCCAAAAACGTTTCCATGGTTGGCATTCTTACAAATGGGGCCTATCTTCCCCCTGAAACTATCGAGCGTCTTGAACCTTACAAGGAAAAGATTTTCTTTAGCATAAGTTTGGACAGTTATGACCCTAATTACCATGACAGATTCAGAGGGCTACCCGGAGCATGGAAAAGAACTGTATCCAATATCAAACGACTGACCTCTGCTGGATACCAAGTGAGAATTGCAATGACAGTCACTCCAAACAATATCGATCACATTGAGAAAACCGCGGAACTTGCCATCAACCTTGGTGCTAAAATGTTCACTTACAGCCCCATGTTGCCTTTCGGAAGGGCCAATGGTATCACGTGGTCCAATGCGGATCTATGGAAGTTAAGTGAAATTGACAAGAGGGTTAGAGAAAAATTCAAATCCATTATACCGGTGGTTAAAATAGAGGAATTCGGTGGAACAATAGAGAACTGCGGCGCAGGATGGAGAAGTGTTACCATTGGACCAGACATGATCCTCAGGATGTGCGTTATAAGCGATTCCACGAGAGATTCGTTTGTAAGAATAGATCCCAACAACGTGGAATCAGCGTTTATAGAAGCGTTGGATGGGATGACGTTCTTCTATACCTTGCGGGCACCTGGACACGATGTCTGTGGGGACTGTAAGTTCTTAAACTTCTGTTCGCCCTGTATCCTGAGGGCAAGGTACGTCCTCGAAAAGGGCTTTATTCATCCGTCTCAGTGCAAATGGGCACAGGAGGTTGGAATGGAGAACCTAAAAAAGTGCCTAAAGGTGAGGATCGATGAATAGGCTTCTACTTCTTTCGTTTTTACTTGGTGTATACGGATACATTGCCTTTGTTTTGATTTTGATAACGGCAAGGAAGCTGATGAAAGGAGAGGATTTTTTCTGGCCAAGAGTCCGAGGGGTATTTGACTCAATAATGGGGGCGTCATCCCTTATCCTATCCTTGGAGGCCGAGGGCAAAATTAAGGCGGTCTTTCTTCTCTACGGGACATCGCTCCTCCTAAGTGCTCTGAGGGGTGTCTTAAAGGTGCCCCGCTGGCCAGTAGCTGCAAGAAAGGTCTTTAACTATGTGGCAAACTCGTACATAGTGCTGGCTATGTTTATGATGGGTGTAAGTATGAGGGGCTTGACCGAGGTGGATCCCACGATTATACTTATAATCTTCTACTTTGTTACCTACAGAGTGGTGTGGAGGGGGTCTAAGTGAAGGTGATAATAGAAGTTGTAAATCTAAAAAAAAGATTAGGAGAGAGGGAAATCCTTAAGGGAGTATCATTTCACGTTAACCGGGGAGAAATTTATGGTTTCCTCGGTCCGAACGGTGCGGGGAAGACAACGACCATAAGAACCATGCTCGGACTTTTCAGAAGGGACGGGGGTGACGTTAAATTGTTTGGAGAGGAACCAAAGAGGGACGTTTTCAAGCGCATAGGGATCGTTTTTGAGTACGAAGTTCTGAACCCTGATTGGACGGTTCTCGAAAATCTTGAGTTTATTGCCCATGTAAGGGGGAAGAGCCTCGATGACGCCGAGATAGCATTGAGAAAAGTCGGGTTTCCAGAGGAGTACTGGGGGAAGAGGTTCAAAGAGCTATCCAAAGGTATGAAGAGGAAGGTCTCTCTCGCCTCCGCTCTTATACATGACCCCGAACTTTTGATCCTTGATGAGCCAACGAGCGGACTTGACCCCACTGCACAGATCGAGGTGAGAAACCTTCTCCTCAAGCTGAAAGAGGAGGGGAAAACCATATTCTTTTCGTCTCACAATCTCCCAGAGGTCCAGAAAATAGCAGACAGGGCGGCAATCATTGTTGATGGGATAACAAGGGCTGAATTTTCACTCGGGGAAGTTGACGACCTCGAGAGAGTTTACATTAATCTTGTGGGGGGTCCAAAATGAGGTTCAGAAAAATTGTGATCTTCCAGTTTAGGACATTTATGAGAGAGTCCCTGCTTGTTTTCCTCTTAGTTGGCCTGCTCTTCTACTCATTCATTAACAACGAGGGTTTAGAGGAATTTCTGATATCAGAAGAACTCTTCCAGTTTTACTCCCTCTTCACCATGATGCTCGTTGGATACGCGGTTGTGATCTCGGTGTCCTTCGCGGGGCTTCTGAAGAGGAAGACATCTAAGTTTTACCACCTCTACCTCATCTTCCCGGAGAAACCCTCACGCCTGCTCTTTGCAGAGATTATGCCAACGTTCGTGGTGGCCCTCACCTCCGCATGGGGGATTGGGTTTATCCTGTACTCCAAGGCGCCATCTCCTTCCCCCTCCTGGATGCTCATACCGGTATTCGGCAGTGCCCTCTTTGTGTGGGGGCTGGGCAGCCTATCTCTAGCCCTTACGCTCCAGGTCTCCAACGTGAGGGGTTTGAACGCCGTTCTGTTTCTCCTGCTCTTCGTGCTCGCAAGGGTTCCAAGATATGTGGTGGAGAATGGAGCCCCCTTGAAGATGGCAACGGCGCTTCTAATAGCAGTTTCCGTGTTCTTTGCGGTGACGGGTTCGGTGACCCTTGAAAAGGTTGATCCAGAGAGGGTTATACTGTCATCGTGAGCTTTAAAAACCTATTTTTCCACTTTTTTGGTCTTTTGCTCGTTAGATCGTTCATTCCAGTACACATTACCCTAGTTCCCACTGCCTGTGAAGTGATATAATCCAGATTCAGTGCCAGAATCTCTCTAAAATCCAACCGTTCCGTCGTCTGTGTAAGGTTCTCCGGGATCGAGGCACTAAACGTAGCATTCTCCCCCTGCCGAGGCCTATTAATACCTTTTCGAAAGGCAACTATGAAGGACAGTAGAAAACCTTTTCGCCGGAACAAAATCCCAGCGGAAAAGAAAATCAAGGCAGTAGAATTATACCTGCGAGGCTTCGGCCTGAAAAAATACTAGAAATCAGCCACATGACAGTCTAGGAAAGATTGCCAGGAACTTCATTCTGGTTGTTTTAAAATCCTGTTCTAGTTGACAAAGGGCCGTGGTATACATCAGCGTTTAAATCCCTTGAGCTGGATTATCTTCACGTAACCTTCGGGCCGAGGAACAATATTGAACGCTGGTTTAGGACTTTTAAAGAAGAACAAAGCGTTTTTGGAATAATTCACTTTCGGTTTGGTGGATCGCCTGGTGATATAAGTGAATACCTTCAGGAAGTGATGCCCCAGTCATCCTAACAGTATGATAAAAATAGCAAAAAAGAGAATTCGAGAATTCCTTTAAATATCCCAACCGAACTCTTCTTTAACAATTTTAATTAGCTCTTTTAGTTCTTCTTTCTTTATGTTTACACTGCTTGTTGCTCCAACAAGTGCTATTATTCCGTGCACTTCCTCTTGAATTTGGATTACATCATCGCTGACTTTGGCAACTCTTAGCTCTCTTCTTGCCACTTCATCTTCACTGATCTTAAACCTGTCCTCACCTATTTTGTAGTATCTTATTTCTGTCATTTTTCTCCCCCCTTAAAGGCTTTTCATATTTTAACTACGAAAAGAAAGATTATAAACATTTCGAGAATTTTGTGTGGAAAATTGATGGTCAGAGTTCAAGCAACAGTTGTGGGCTCTTTAGGCTTCAGTATGCGGGAGATTTTTCACAACCAAAGTCTATAGACAAGTAAAGTGGTTGATAGGAGTTAATGTTGTTAGCAGAATGAGGACTAACTTTGATATTAACACACCTACCTTGCGGCTTGATGGAATATCTTCAGAAGAGAAGGAATTAGGGAACATTTCAGCAGTCAGATGGACATATTAGATAAATGCCATACCATTTGTCCCACTACTTTAGGCATTTTCCTCATGAGAAGTAATCATAGAAAATTAAAGTGAACCGTAACATTTATAAACTAGGAGCTATGGTTATCTTTTGGGCGAGCCGCCGTAGCTTAGCTGGTGGAGCGCCGGACTGTTAATCCGGCGGTCCCCGGTTCGAATCCGGGCGGCGGCGCCAGTAAGTGGGCCCGTAGCTCAGCCTGGTCAGAGCGCGCGGCTCATAACCGCGTGGTCCGGGGTTCAAATCCCCGCGGGCCCACCACCTCTTCTTGATAGAAAAACACCAGAGAGAATTAATCCAAGGCCCACAACCGTTGATGCCATTATTCTCTCCCCAACCGTCAAGGATATTATCCCCAGGGATATTATGGGGGTTAGATAGATAAGGGAGGCCACTTTCCCGGCCCTATCAATCTCAAGAGCCTTGAGCCAGAGGAGATATGTAACGCCCATCTCAAAGATCCCTATGTACACAGCTCCAAGAATTCCAAGGGGATCAAGCTTTATTCCCTTAAATCCAATAGCATATAGGGTAATGTAAACTGAACCGAAGAGGAAGTTCCAGAACATCTTGACCTCAGCTCTTCTGTCATCCTGAAGGTTGAGGATCCAGTACATTGCGAATAGCATTGCACTGCTAAGAGCTAAGCCATCTCCAACCGGGTCCTTAAAGCTTAGGGATGATAAATCTCCCCTAGTTCCAATGATAACTATACCGAGAAAGCCCAAAAGAATACCAAAGACTTCATTTAAGGTTACTGGCTGACGGAGGAGGTAAGAAGAAAAGAGAACCAGCATTATGGGCCAGGTGTAGTTGAGGGCCTGAGCCTCTTGAGCTGGCAACCTCGAGTAAGCGGTGAAAAGAACCAGGTAGTAGAAGAAGGGATTCATAAAGCCCAGAAGTATTGAGTTGTAGTTGGCCCTTATCGATGACCAATTTTCTGGTTTTCTAATTATATTAACAAGTAGGAATACGAGGGTTGAGGTTATGGAAGAGTAGAAGAGCATGCTTACAGGATCTATCCTTGATAGTGTCAATTTGAAAGCCGAGGCAACAGTTGACCAAAACAATATGGAGAGCACAGCATAGATGTTCATGTTCGGGAATATTCATGCTCCCTATATAAATTTCACTTGTAAAATGCTATCCTTTGAGTATTTTCCCAGTTGTATTAATCCTCACATAATAGTCCCTCTCCTGCCACTTTATTGTGAGCGTATCCTTTCTTATAATGAGTTTAGCCTTTATCAATTAGTCTATTTTCGGGAATCAGTAAAGTAACTCTCCCATCTATTCATACTACTCACCCAAGTGAAGGAATTATAAAATCCTCTTCACTAAATTTTTTATAAATTTCTCCATGAATCTAGTGGGTTAGGAGATCCTAGTTTAGGTCAGATTCCCATCTTCTCAAGAAATTCAAACCCTTTCTCCTTATTACCAACAAAAGAAACCTCTCCACCAGTTAGAACAACAACCTCATCTACTATTTCAGAGAGAGGTTTCCAAATGTGGGAAACAACAACTATGTTTGTCCCAGCTTCAGCTTTCTCCTTGATAATCCTTGAGACCTCTAAAATTCCGCTGATATCGAGGCCTGAGAAAGGTTCATCCAAAATTAAAACCTCATTATCACCAAGTAAAGCCAAGAGCAAGCTTAACCTTTTCCTCATGCCCGCTGAGTACTCAAGTATCCTTCTGTTGAGAGCACCAACCTCTGGAAATATATTTCTTACCATGTTCTTGTCAACCTCTACCTCTTTGGCATCCGCAACTAGCTTGACAACTTCAATTCCCCTCCGATATCTTGGCAATGATGGTGGATCAAGGCTTATGCCGATCTTCCTCATGAGCTCGTGATTGTTCCAAGGATCTTCCTCCAATAATCTAACTTCTCCCTTTGTCGGTCTCCAAAAGCCCACAAGAAGTTTTATTAGGCTAGATTTTCCACTCCCGTTCGGTCCGACTATTAGCGTGACTCCTTTCTTTATTTCTAAGGAAACATCTCTAAGGATCTCTGTTTGTCCAATTCTCTTGTACACACCCTTAAATCTTCCAATCATTCTTCTCCCTCCAAATTGTCATTGAGAGTATGAATATCAGAGAAGACAAAGAGAACAGGTGGACTCTCCAATTATCGGAAGGAAATCCAATAGCTATGGGTCTTATTGTTGCCGTGCCGGAGTATGATCCGTTGATCAAAAATCCATAATACCCAGGATTGGGCAACACAACTCTAACGATCTTCTCGCTAAGCTCTCCAGTGTATATTACCTCCCTTGTTTCTAAACTTATTATCGAAAAATTCCCACTCCCCGAACCCGTGAAAGATATTTCAACTAATGCTGACGCTGGAGAATAAAATCCTGAAATTTCGCTAATTCCCAGGGGGATTATTGGATAAATGATTTCATCTTCATCAATGATTGTCTGGAGAATTAGGGACACCGTGATCACGACCATTCCAGTTATAAGGATCAACCTGGAGAGATTCATCTGATATCCCTCCTGCAAATTAATTCAATCGAAATCGGAATTAACGTGAACGAAACGAGCAAGTATGGTAGTAAACTCAAGAGATAGTTCCCAGTTAGGATTTCTTGTATCTTAATTGTTGGGTTAAAAATTTTCAAATTTGCCAAGCCAAATGCAGAGAAGAAGGAGAATAAACTTGAAATTGGAGCGTTGGGTAATATTGAGGAGAAGAACATTGCAAGTGATATGAGATATAGAAGGATTAAGGAGTAAAACGTGAACAATATATGAATGTTGGAAACAATTGTTATAATGGCTTTTTCATACATAGAAGAAAAGTGAAGGAAAAATATCAAAATATGAGTAGTGATTATTGTTAAAAGTGACGTCAAGTATGTCACGAGGATTTTCGTGAAAACGAGGAATCGCTTCGGGTAAGGGAGAGAATATATGAAATAAGCGCTTCCCTCATCGATTTCTCCCCTTATTCTTAAGGAAGTTATGAGGGATATTGCAAAAGTGATAACTATGTAGACGTTAAATGAAAACATCCCAAACAACGAATGATTAAGCATTGAGACTGGCCCAGTGGTAATTATAATAGGGCCTCCTTTCATGAGGGCAGCCTTCATGAATATCGCCAATACCAAAGTCATCGAAATTAGTATGTACCCTCTAATTGTATCATTGCTTTCCCAAGCGATTAGCCTTAAACCTCTCATAGCTAACCACCAGGAGAGATAGTATTGAGATCACAAGAACGATCAAACCCTCTCTTGGAATTTCAACCCCACTAAGGGTCTGTTTCTCAAATTTGAATGCATTTGTTTCTTCTAATACCATCCCAAATCCATAGATATCTTTACTTGTTGTTATGGGCTGTTTCGTTTTTTGAAAATGTTCTTTCTCAGCGAAGATTACGTGTTTAAATCCTAGGGCAAGCCAGACTGGGGAAACAGGTGTGTAACCCTCGAGGAGTATTCCTGATGATGGATCGTATAACGCGAAATTAGATGCATTGTTATAGAAGTTTGTCCTTATGAGTAAAATAGGAGGTTTGAACGTTTTAAATCGCGTATGAACACTTGCATTTAATGGTTTAACTTCCTCTATAACCCATTCCTCCAAAATCCTCTTACCGCTTACATTCATATCTGTCAAGAATAATGTATTCATTCCGAGTTTCTTGCCTCTAAAGTACACAGCATTATCTGGAAGAGAAACTTCAATTAGCGCTGATCTAGTGAGGTTCACCTCAATGTTAGAGATGAGAGTTTCCTGAGCATATCCTTCCTTTTTATCCACGTAAAGACCGTGTATATAATTAGGTGCTTGAATGCTAACTAAGACAACCTTATCATCTTCACAGATTGTTATATTCTCATCATTCTTTGTTTTTGCAAATCTACACGAATTTTCCTTCGTATAATTTAAATTGCTATATCTGTTTATCAAATCTTTGCTCCTTTTGAGCCCTTCTTCAAGACTTAATGTTCTAACTGTATAAGCTGTGGCGTTATGAACTTCCAGCGAAACATTGATGAGCATACTACTCTCTGATACGTCCAGTATCTCCCATCTAAAGATTCCATACTTTCCAAAGTATATTGTTCCATTGTTGCATTCAACTATGACGCTTCTATCACCCTTGGCAGTGTATATGAAATAAACTCCGGGTCTGATCCAGTAAGGACTAGATTGAACAGAGTTCCAGGAAACTAAAAAAATTAATAAAATGGGAATAATTATGGCCTTAATTTTCTTTTGTAATAACATATGTTCATTTCCTCCAGTCCAGTATTAGGTTTGTGGGCGTTGAACTATAAAGCCCATCCCTCAATCCAGTTTATTTCGGCATATAATTCACCACATGTTGTTTGTGCTTCAATCCAAGCTCTTAGATAGGCTATAGTACCAGGAGTTCCAGTAGTCCAAACAAGATGACAATTTGGATATGCTATTGCCCATTTTTCAATGCTGTAAAGCATAGGAGGATGCAATTGGCTGGCTTTCCCACTAATATATGCATATGCTGAATCAAGCCATGGATCGAACTCTCCACCAATTTTGTCAAAGTCCGTTACTACGGGATCTCTTGGTATGGGATTTGCTACACCATTTTCTTTTTTCTGAGAGTCTTCATAAGCCAAGGCTAGATTTGCTACTACTAGGCCAAATATCCATAAACTAATTAATAGATATTTTTCCATTCTTCATTTCTCATCACCTCAGCAAATTATTAACGTTGATACTTATAAATTTTTCCATATTTGTAGGCATTAGACTATTAAAGTTCTTTGTTTACTAAATAATTATTTGGAGTTGGAGAAGATGTAACAAAATTATTAATAAAGCTCACTCAAATTATCATATCAACCAAACTACAAATATAAATTGACCAATTGAAATTTTAGATAGACTAATGTAAAGTAAATTTATATAATAGTTGAAGACTACTAAAGAACTTGGATATTCTACCACTGCTAATATCCTTAAGAATTAAAATAAATTCAAAACTAAACATCACTCTAAAACGGTATAGTTATTATCATTCTACCAACTTACCTTTCCTAAGTTAGTAAAAATTATTAATCCAAAGATAAAGACGGGAGAAATCACTTCTTAGCCCTCTGAAGTTTAGCCTCTTGATAGGCCTTGGTCCACTTAAGCTTCCTGGGGTTCCTTCCCATAAAGTAGTATCTTTCGCACTTCCTTGAGCAGAAGAACAAGACTCTGCCATCGTTCCTTACATACATTTTTCCAGTCCCAGGCTCGAAAGGCTTTCCACAATAAGAACAGACGTTCCATCTTGCCATAGACTTCACCTCTTGCTCTTAATCTCTCTAGCCTCTCTTTCTGTCTCTCTTAATATGAGGATATCTCCAATCCTTACTGGCCCTCTGACATTTCTCCTGATGACTCTACCCTTATCTCTACCCTCGAGTATCCTAACTTTTACCTGGGTTACGTCTCCAGTAGTACCTGTTCTCCCAATGATTTCGATAACCTCAGCTGGGTACCCCTCATCCTCAGCCATCTCTCACACCTCACGATGAGAGTGATAAATAATAAAGGGGAGGAAATCACTTCATTAATTCCTTAACTTTCATGGCTATCTCTTCAACTAAATCTCTCGCTTTACCTGGTTCAATTATGGCAACACTTGCGGCTGCAACTTCAATGCCAGCTGCAGCTCCAAGCTCCTTTTTACTTGGAACATAGATGTAGGGAATCTCCTTCTCCTCACAGAGTGGTGGAAGGTGTGCTACAATCTCTTCTGGATCAACATCCTCGGCAATTATGACGAGCTTTGCTTGGCCTCTCTCTACAGCCTTTGTGGTTTCATTTGTTCCCTTTCTAATCTTTCCTGTGTCTCTGGCTATTTCTACTGCTTGTAGAGCCTTCTCAGCAAGCTCCTTTGGGACTTCAAACTTCACGTAACTTGGTTTGGCCATCATCCATCCCTCCTTTAGTCATCGTTCATCTGTCGAGGTTGGTTGAAAACTCTGCTTTAAAAGGATTTTGGTTAGATGCAGGATACTGTTAGGATAAGCTGTGGGGTGTCAGGTTTAAGTTACTGGCAGTACTTTAGAAAAAGAAGGGGGAACA